>JAQVEM010000009.1 GCA_028697935.1 Actinomycetota bacterium | reverse complement strand
AAGGAACAGAATCCAGTATTCGGGATATTATATACGATTTCAAGTTTTTCTGTTTTGAGATGCTTTCCCAGAAGTCAACTACCTGCGTTTCTCGCTTCATAATCTCAACCACATCTCCTGTTAACTCTTTGTTGAAAAGGAACGCTATCAATAGAAGTGTGCTCCACTGCAATTTTTCTAGTACCCACAAGTGCCAGCACATCACATGCAGGTGAATTTCTCACATTCTTATCAGAAAGGTCAATGATCTTATAGTCTACGTTGATGGTTTTAGAGAGAAATTCCAAAGACCTTAAATATATTATATTTCATCCAGCAAATAAAAAAAGAAAAAAGTAAGATAGGTAGGTTAAATAATTGTGGTCAATCGCATTTGAATATATCTGGTGGAGGCGGCGGGAATCGAACCCGCGTCCGGGGATATCGCCACTTAAATATCTACAGGTTTAGTCCATATTTTAAGTCTCGCTTTTTTACTCGTATGGACACGATTAAAAAAGCCAGCCCGCATAAATTTTCCCCCGGTGCTACTGCAGACAAATCGCACCAGAGTATCCTGCTAATCGGCGCCTGTTGAAAAGCGCAGGAAACTTTTCACAGACGTAGCAGCTTTATATTAGGCTGCTAATGCTAATTCTTCGTTAGCGTTTGTGTTTAGCTCAGTTATTTACGAGTTCTGATACTCGACCTGCAATTTAAGCTCAACCTATCTCCGTCGAAACCGGATCGCCCCCTCTTTTCTCTGACAGCATTTTCTAGCAGTATTATAGACGACAAAATTTAATTCCGGATTCAATCAAATATATTTGAGCTTATATATTCTATACCAGAATTAATACTTTTTCAAAGCCCTTTTTATTTCAATTTCGTGTTCTTTTTTTTGTATATCCAGTCGTTTATCTCTCTTTATCTTACCTTTAGCCAGAGCCAGCTCAACCTTTACCTTATTATTTTTAAAATATATCTTAAGTGGAACAAGTGTAAGGCTTCTATCGGTTAACTTTCCTGCTATCCTGTCTATTTCTTTTTTATGCATCAATAATTTTCTTGTTCTGGTAGGATTTATGTCCTGAACTCTGCTGTTACCATAAGGGGATATATGCATATTATATAAAAACAACTGATTATTTTTTATCCTGGCATAGCTATCCTTTAAATTCACTTTCCGGTCACGAATAGATTTAACTTCACATCCTTCAAGAGCAATACCGGCTTCATAGGTGTCTAAAATAAAAAAATCCCTCAGTGCTTTTTTATTCTGCGCAATTATTATTTTATCCTCTTCAGAATTTTGCTTTTTTCTTAATCTATTCATTTCTGTCCAGCGCCTGCTTCTTATTCAGCACTGTTTATTAAAGTTTTAATTTCTTCTATTGCTTTATTTAATTGAAGGTCTTCTTTATCATCAGGTTTTTGCTCGACTATTATATCAGGGGTTATTCCTATACCATCAATTGAAATTCCCGAGGGTAAAAAGTATTTAGCAGTTGTAAACTTTATCCCTGAGCTATCCGAAAGCTCATATAGCGCCTGTACAACACCTTTACCAAAGCTTTTCTCTCCTACAAGGATAGCCCTGTTATTATCCTTTAATGCACCTGCAACAAGTTCTGATGCACTTGCAGAAAACTCATTAATAAGTACCACAAGCGGAATCCCGGTATACTTTCCTTCGCTTGCAATATACTCATCAGTCCTCTCTTTATTATTCGACCTTCCTTTAACGCTTACAATTTTACCTTCATTTAAGAATAAATCACTTACTTCAATAGCATCATCCCATGCACCGCCGGGATTATTTCGCAGGTCCAGTATTAAACCTCTGGCTCCATTGTTTATTAATTTTTTAATTTCTCTGTCAAGCTGATTTACTCCTCCTATCTGAAAGTCATAATACCAGACATAACCTACATCTTCCTCGAAGATATCAGAAACTAAATTAGGAATGTCAAACTTTGCTCTTATTACAGTTATTTTAAATGTTTCACCAGTAGCAGGCCTGTAAATTTTGATATTCACACTTGTCCCTTCTTTACCTTTTATCATTGCTACCACTTTTTCCAGATCCATATCTGTTATATCTGTACCATCAACTCCGATTATTATATCGCCTTCCTTTATATCAGTTTCTGATGCTGGAGCACCTTCAAGCACCCGTACTACAACAACCCTTCCTTCCTCATCAAGTGTAACAACAACACCTATGCCGCTGGCAGTCCCGCTGTAAGATTCCATAATTTTCTGGTACTCTTCAGCAGTAAAATATTCTGCGTAGTTATCATCAAGAACTGAAATCATACCCCTTATAGCAGCCTCAACTAATTCTTTATCACTTTTTACTTTTAGCGAGTTACTAAAAATTAAATTCATAGCCTCAGCAACTGGTTCAATATCCGGCTCATTTATTATGTCTTCCGGTATGCTATCTATATCTTCTGATATACTGCCAGAGGTTCTTCTGCTAAAACTTCTCTGGATAACGTTGTTATGTAAATCATTTAAACATTCCTTTAAGTAATCAAATCTAATACCAGTCCATAACCCTCCAGTAAAAACAAATACAGCCACTATTACACATACGATTATATTCAGAGTTTTATTTTTCATTTAAGTATCACCTGTCATCAGGTATTTTAGTATTTAAAATTTACTATTGTAAATAACCAAGCGGGTTCTGAGCGACGCCATTTATCCTGACCTCAAAATGAAGGTGGGGTCCTGTAGACCAGCCGGTAGAGCCCACCAGTCCTATAGTCTGACCCCTCTCTACCATCTGACCCACAGAAACATTGATGCTTGAGAGATGAGCATACCATGTACCAAATCCTCCACCATGATAAATCATAATAGAATTTCCATATCCCCCAAAATATCCAGCCTGTACAATCTGTCCTCCATCCGCTGCTTTTACAGCTGTCCCATATGACGCTATAATGTCTACACCTGAATGGAACCTTACTCCCCCAAATATGGGGTGAACTCTATTTCCAAAACCAGATGACATTCTTCCTGCTACAGGCCATAAAAATTTCCCTGAAGGCGCACTACCATATTTATAACTCTCAAGGATTCTTTTAACTTCTGCTTCTTTATTTGCAAGCTCTTTTTCCATTTTTATAAGAGCATTTTTATTAGCCGTTGTCGCTGAGAGTAGATCTTTCTTTTCACCATATAAATCCTCAACTTCATTAGTTTTCTGCTCAGCCTGGGCTACCAGCTTTTCAACCTCGCTCTTATATTCCTTTTGCTTCTCCCTCAAGTCTATTATTGATTTTTTTATTCCTATAGTAGCTTCTCTTTTTTCTTTGATTAAAATAATGTTCTCCGTATCCTGTTCTGCAAAAAGATTCATCAGTTTTAATTTTGATACAAAATCAATAAAATCTTCTGCATTGAGTATAAATTCAAGTATATTTCCATTTCCATTTTTATAAATAGCCACAACTCTGCTATTTAATTTTTCTACGCTTTCTTCAAGTTCATCTTCTATTTTCTTTAACTCTTCCTCTTTTAAAACCATTTCTATAGTTGTTTTATCAACCTCTGCTTTTGCTTCAGCTAATTTTTTATTGAGTTCTTCCAGTTCACTTAAAGCAGTTAACAGCTCCCCTTCTACCTGGTCAACTTCTTTTCTGTACTGACTTTCGGTTTTTGTTACTTCCTCAATTTTTTTTCGGGTTTGCTCTCTCTCCTGTTGCAATTGCTGTAGTTCTTCCTCCAAAGTCTGGGGATAAATGTACGAAGGCATGATCGTAGATGTAATAACAAAACCTGAGAGTGCTACGACTATTGTTACAAATATGGCTATGATGTTTTTACTTTTAATAATCATGTTACTTTATTTGTTAATGCAACTATTTTAATACAATTTCTAAAAATTTTAAATCCATAATCATAAAAATAGTCTAATATTAAACTTTTACATACTTTCTTAAAGCAATCCCGCTACTAAAGAGACCTATAAGACCACCGAGAACCGCTAATCCAATATATACATATATAATGATGCCACTACTTCCGACTATAGCCATCTCTTTTATTCGCATAGTGTCCACTATCAATCTTTCCGCTCTGATTAATAAGAAATTTCCTGTAAAATATAGGAGTATAATAGAAACAATTCCACCGATAAATCCCTCAAAAAACCCTTCAAACAAAAAGGGTATTCTTACAAACCAGTTAGTCGCTCCAACAAGCTTCATGACTTCAATTTCTTTTCGGCGTGCATAAATAGACAGTCTTATTGTATTAAATATTAATACAATAGCTGCAAGAAGAAGAACCGCAATTATTATAATCGTTATAACACCTATAATGGCAGTGATAGAAAAAAGTTTGTTTACATAATTCTTCCCATATATGACATCATTAACTCCATTTATATAATTGCCATCTTTATCATAAAAGCGGAGTGCTACCTGATCAATTTTTTCAGGGTCCTTCAAAGTTATCTCAAAAGAAGCCGGTATAGGATTACCATCGATTTCTTTTAAAATGTCACTTCCTTCATTTTGTTCCTTAAATTTCTCCAGCGCCTGTTCCTTTGAGACATATTTGACTGATTCCACCTCTTCCCAGCTTTTTATCTCCTGTTCGATATAATCTTTTAGCCCTGATGATATACCATCTTCAAGATAAACAGCCAGTTCTACCTGGCTTTTTATAGAATTAACTATACCCATAACATCGTATACAATTACAGTAAATAGCCCAACAATAAAAAGAGTAATTGCAACAGTAGAAATTGCGGCACACGTCATAAAAAAGTTACGCCTAAGACTTGAAAATGTTTCACTAAAAAAATATCCCGGTCTGACCATCAGTCTCCATACACTCCTCTCTTCTGATCTCTAACTATTTCCCCTTCTTCGAGTTCTACAACTCGTCTCCTCATTGAATTTACTATATTCTTATCATGTGTTGCCATAAGAACAGTTGTACCAATTAGATTTATTCTTGATAATATCTTCATAATACCTTCTGATGTTATCGGGTCAAGATTTCCAGTCGGTTCATCTGCAAGAAGTATAGGAGGCCTGTTGACGAACGCTCTTGCAATGGAAACTCTTTGCTGCTCTCCAGCAGATAGCTGATGTGGATATGAATTTATCTTATCGTAAAGCCCTACCAGTTTTAAAACCTGTGAAACCTGAATCTTTATTTCGTAACCTGGTTTTCCTATAACCTCGAGAGCAAACGCCACATTTTCAAAAATAGTTTTATTTGGTAGTAGCTTAAAATCCTGGAAAACACATCCTATATTTCTTCTTAATTGAGGAATTCTACTTAATTTGAGATTACATATATTTCTACCAGCAACAAAAATGCTGCCACTTGTTTCCTCAACTTCTTTTATAATCAATTTTATAAAAGTTGATTTTCCTGAGCCACTCGGTCCCACCAGAAAAACAAACTCGCCTTTTTTTATAATTAGATTAATATTTTTTAAAGCAGTCGTATTGTTTTCGTATATTTTAGTAACATTTCTAAATTCAATCATATTCATAACAGCCTCTTCTATTTATTTTCTACTTTTTCATAGAAAGAGTTTACTTTTTATAATAGCTTTTTTCAAGAAAACTTCTTATCAGTAAATCTAAATCCCCATCCAGCACCGATTGAACATCACCTATCTCAACTCCGGTTCTGTGATCTTTGATTAATTGATACGGCTGAAGAACGTAACTTCTTACCTGGCTTCCCCATCCAATTTCCTTTTTCTCTCCTCTTACTTTATTAATCTCATTAATACTTTTCTGCCTTTCAAGCTCAAAAAGTCTGGACTTTAAAATCTGGATAGCAGTCTGTCTGTTAAGCATCTGAGATCTTTCATTCTGACACTGAACAACGATACCGGTTGGTATATGAGTCACTCTTACTGCTGAGTCGGTAACATTTACATGTTGCCCTCCTGCACTGCTTGATTTAAAAGTTTCTATCTTTAAATCCTCTTTATTTATTTTTACATCAACATCTTTATCAAGGAGTGGTACTACATCTACAGAAACAAAAGATGTATGTCTTCGCTTAGATGAATCAAATGGTGATATCCTGACCAGCCTGTGAATTCCTTTTTCTGATTTAAGCAGTCCATATGCATTTCTACCTTTAACAGTAAAAGTAACATTTTTTATTCCTGCTTCTTCACCAGCCTGGTAATCATTGATTATATAAGAAAATTTTTTGTTTTCTATCCAGCGCCTGTACATTCTAAATAACATTTCTGCCCAATCCTGTGATTCTGTTCCTCCTGCTCCTGGATGTATGGTCACAACTGCAGGATATGAGTCATATCGGTCATTTAAAAGCATATTTTCTTCCAGTTTATCCAGCGAATTCTCGATATCATCCAGATTTTCTGTAAGTTCTATCATAAGACTCTTATCTTCTTCATTGTTAAGTAACTCAATAGCCAGCTGCGCATTTTCAATTTTTTCCTCAAGGTTGTTTATCTTATAAATTATTTCCCTGAGCTCACCAATTTCCCTTGTTATATCCTGTGCTCTTAAATCATCTTCCCAGAATTTACCAGAAATAGTTTCTCTTTGCAGCTCTTCCAGTCTTTCTATTTTTTTATCTACTTCAAAGGCAGTTACGTAAATAAATAAATTTCTTAAGTAAATTTTCCAATCTTATTTTATAATCTCCTATCATTTAAACTCCTATTTTACGCTTTTACCTGCTACACTATATCTTTTTAATCTTTTTAAATTATGTTAATTATTGAATAACTAATCCTACCAATCATCTTATTAGAAGTTTACTAATTAATTAAATTACGTCTACTTCGATTGCTCCTATCTTCTACTTACTATTATTTTCCACAACATTTTTTGTATTTCTTACCACTTCCACACGGGCAGGGGTCATTTCGTCCTACTTTTTTTACTTTTACAGATCTTGCCTGTAAAGTACCAACCCCTGAACCGGAAGGTCCGCTTGTTGTTACATTCGATATATTTGTTAAATTAAGTTTAGCAGCTGCTTTAAAGCTATCTTCTCTCTCCTGCTTTTCTTCTTTTGTAACTATCCTGACATTGTAAAGAAGTCTTACTGTATCAAACTTTATTTCCTCCATTAACTCCTTAAATAAGTTAAATGCTTCATTTTTAAATTCAACAAGTGGATCCCTCTGCCCAATAGCTCTTAACCCGATACCTTCCTTCAGGTAATCCATTTCCAGAAGATGTCCTCTCCACATATTATCAATAACACTGAGCATTACTATTTTTTCCATTTTTCTCATAGCATCCGGAGAATATTCAACTTCTCTTTCATTATAAATTTCACAGGCTTTTTCAAATAATTTTTCTTTTAAGTCATTCGCTTTCCAATTGTTCCATCCGGTCTTTTCCCTGTTTATAACGGAAGATATTATATCCACAGAAAATAAAGGATTTATGTAATTAGAAAGAGAATCAAGGTCCCAGTTCTCGGGATATTCCGAAGGATTTACATAAAGGTCAACACTCTTTATTATTACATCTCTGACCATATCCAGTGCCATAGTCTTTAAATTTTCCTCTTCCAGAATTTTTCTTCTCTTTGCGTAAATTATTTCTCTCTGCTTATTCATAACATCATCATATTCAAGTACATGTTTTCTTATCTCAAAATTTCTGCCTTCTACCTGCCTCTGGGCATTTTCAATAGCTCTGCTAATAGCGTCATGCTGAATTGGTAAGTCATCAGGGAAATTAAACATTTCCATGACTTTATAAATTCTTTCCGACCCAAATAGCCTGAGCAGGTCATCTTCTGTACTTAAATAAAACTGGCTTGAGCCAGGATCACCCTGTCGTCCGGATCTTCCTCTCAGCTGGTTATCAATTCTTCTGCTCTCATGCCTTTCGGTTCCCAGAACATGGAGGCCACCAAGTTCCGTTACGCCTTCGCCCAGAACTATATCTGTTCCACGACCTGCCATATTTGTAGCAATAGTAACAGCTTTCTTTTGTCCGGCTTTCGCAATAATTTCAGCTTCCTTTTCATGGTATCGTGCATTTAAAACTTCATGAGGTATACCTCTCTTTTTCAACATTCTGCTCAATTTTTCAGATTTCTCAATAGAAATAGTGCCTACCAGTACAGGTTGACCCTTTTCATACCTGGCAACTATATCTTCTACAATTTTATCAAACTTAATATCTCCAGTTTTATAAATTAAATCTGGAAGATCCTGTCGTATCATCGGCCTGTTTGTTGGTATAACTATAGTTTCGAGATTATATATCTCTCTGAACTCTGTTGCTTCAGTCAATGCAGTACCTGTCATTCCTGCCAGCTTATCGTACATTCTGAAATAATTTTGAATTGTAATAGTTGCCAGTGTCTGGTTCTCATCTCTTACCTTCACTCTTTCCCTGGCTTCTATAGCCTGGTGCAGACCCTCACTGTATCTTCTTCCCGGCATCAATCTTCCTGTAAATTCATCTACAATGACTACCTCACCATCTTTTATCATATAGTCCACATCTTTTTTAAAAAGGTAAAATGCCCTCAGAGATTGATTCAATGCATGTATATATAAATAATTCGAAGGATTGTATAGATTATCTATATTCAATATATTTTCAACCTTTTCAACGCCCTTCTCTGTGATTGCTACTGTTCTTGTTTTTTCATCTATTTCAAAATCCTCATTCATTTCCAGGTGAGGGACTATCTGCGCAAATTTTCTATAAATTTCTGTAGTTCCATAAGCAACACCGGAAATTATAAGAGGGGTTCTTGCTTCATCTATAAGAATACTGTCAACTTCATCAATAATAGCATACCAGTGACCATTCTGAACCATATTATCTACATCCATAACCATATTATCTCTCAGGTAATCAAATCCAAATTCATTATTTGTCCCATAGACCACATCAGAACGGTACTGTTGTTTTTTTTCAGACACAGGCATACCATGCTGTAAAAGACCCACCTTTAGTCCCAGAAACTTATAAATTGCTCCCATCCACTCGCTATCTCTTCTTGCCAGATAATCATTTACAGTTACCAGATGCGTGCCTTTGCCGGTAAAAGAATTCAAATATACAGGTAGTGTGGCTACCAGCGTCTTTCCTTCGCCGGTTTTCATTTCAGCAATCTTTCCTTCAAAAAGAACAATCCCCCCCAGAATCTGCACATCAAAATGCCTCATATTAAGAGTCCTTTTTGATGTTTCTCTTACCACTGCAAATGCTTCGGGCATAAGTTCTTCCAGCTTTTCTCCGTTTTTATACCTCTGCCTGAACTCGATTGTTTTAGCTGCCAGCTCACTATCGGTAAGCTCACTTATATCTCTTTCAAGGTTATTTATCGCAACTATTAAATCGTCATATTTTTTTAATCTTTTACCTTCACCAAACTTGAGGACATTTCCAATTTTTTCAAACATATTTCATCACCTTCATTAACACACCTTCATTAAAACCTCAGCATTAGTCATTTCTTTTAAATTATAACGAAGGCTCTATTAAACCATAATTTTTATCCTTCCTGCGGTAAATGACTGCAGTCTTCCCACTCTCGGAATTAATAAAAACAAAAAAATCGTGCCCGAGCATTTCCATCTGCAGTATTGCCTCTTCAGGTGGTATTGGTTTTATATCAAAAGTTTTTACCTTTACTATTGAATCTCTTATTTTACTACTATCATCTTTTTCAAACTCAATATCTTTCCCAATTCCAGCAAATTCTTTCTTTCCTTCACTTTTCCTACCTCTGCTAACCAGCTTTTCTTTATATTTTTTTATCAACCTTTCTAACTTACTGCTAACTTTGTCTATTGCTTCGTAAACATCCGATCCCGAGTCAGTTGCTCTTATAGTTGAACCCGGAGTAAAAACTGTCACTTCTACTTTATTATCAAGATTGATTCTCGGATTTTTCTCATATATAAATTTCATTTCTATATTTATTACATTATCCAGAATTCTAACTATTTTATTTTTAATTTTCTTCTCAGCATAATTTCGTATTCTATCATCCAGTTCTATATTCTTGCTTTTAAAAATGAATTCCACTACATTACCTCCCCTGTCTATTAATTGTTTTTAACCTGTTTTTTAATCTACTATAAAATTATCTTCACCTTTTTTGCAACACTTCCTCTATCATCTTTACCCAGCTCAAACTCTACCTTCTGCCCTCTATTTAAAACTTTAAATCCATCCATCTCTATAGAAGAGTATTCTACAAAGATATCGCTCTGCCCCTCACTCTCAGCCTCTATAAATCCGAACCCGTTTTCAGGGCTAAACCATTTTACAGTTCCTTTTAACCTTAATTTCTCTATTGTATCCCCCTTGTTAGAGTCAGTAAATAAATTTTATTTGCACCGGCTTTTTTTAAGACACCGGCAATTTCCATCATTGTGCTCCCTGTAGTCCAGACATCATCAACTACCAGAACGTTTTTCCCATAATACAGAAGACAATTTTTAACCTTGAAAGCTCCTTTTATATTGTTTCTTCTCTGTGCAAAATCCAGACCCTGCTGTTTTGTAATTTTTTTTATTCTAGATATATTACCAGCAAAAGGAATTTTAATTAACTCTGATAAAGATTCACATATCATATTCATATGTATACCCGGTACCGTTTCCAGATAATCAATTTTCTCATTTTTATAGTATTTTACATATGCATGCAATAAAAATATACTGATAATTTCTTTCAAATCATATATCTTGTTATATTTATATTTTTTAATTACTTTTTTAATTCCTCCGCTATATATTGTAAAACTTCTGTGTTTGTAAAAATTAAAATCCTCATTTTTGCAAAAATTACACCCTTTTTCAGTATTTTTTCTATCATTAATTTTATTTTCTAATAGTGGCCTGCCACAACAATCGCATATCGAATCTTCGATCTCTTTAATTTTTGATATACATTCCTCGCAGAGCAATCCGGCGTCAATTTTTCCACATATGACACATAATGGTGGGGTAAATATATTTTTTAAAATATCTATTAAGTTCTTATTAACTTTTTTCTGTATTTTCTGTATCAATATCAATTACTTTATTAGACATTATTTTCACACTCGGGTGAATTTTTATTCCATCTTTTATAATACTTTTTGAACCTATTACTGCTTTTTCCAGAATTGAAACTTTGTCATTTATCCTTGCATCATATCCTATAATAGCATCGATTAAAGAAGTATCTTTGCCTACATAACCACTACCCCACTTTATACCCCTGTATAGCACTGCTCTTTCATCTACGATTGTATTATCTCCAAGAATTATGGGGCCAAAAAGCTTAGCATCCTTTTTTATTGTACAATCATTTCCGATGCAAACCGGTGGTACTATGATCACACCTTCATCAATCTTACAGTTTTTCCCTAGCCATACGCCTTCTTTTATCTTTTCACCCGGAATACTCACATCAACTTTACCTTCAAGAGCATCAAAATTACCCTGCTGATACTCATCAAGGCTACCAACATCATTCCAGTACTGATTATGGCGATAACCATAAAACACAATATTTTTACTTAATAAAGCCGGAAATATATTCTTACCAAAATCAGAGAAAACACCACGCGGAGGCATATAGTTAAATATTTCCGGTTCGAAGAAATATATACCGCTATTTGCAAGGTTGGATTCTGCTTCTCCGCTTAATGGTTTCTCCTGAAATCCTCTTATTCTTCCATCTTTATCTATCAAAACCACACCATATTGTGTCACATCTTCGACTTCTGTCAAAATAAGAGTAGCAATACCACCTTTATTTTTATGAAAATCCATAGCCGCACTCAGATCAATATCAGTTAAAGCGTCACCGCTTATAACTAAAAATGTTTCATCTCCAAAAAAATCTTCTACATTTTTAACCCCACCTGCAGTTCCAAGGAGTTTTTCTTCATAAGAATAGACAATGCTAACACCCCACCTTGAGCCATCTCCAAAATAGTTTCTTATATTATCAGGGTACCAGTGCAGGTTACAGATTATATCAGTGAAGTTATGTTTTGCCAGCAGTCTCACGATATGCTCCATTACAGGCCTGTTAACTATCGGAGCCATTGGTTTGGATATTAATTCAGTTAGCGGCCTCAGTCTTGTCCCCAGACCTGCAGCCAGTATCATAGCTTTATTAGCTTTATTTTTTTTCATGCCAGCCTCTCATCGCTTCCTACTATTTTACTTCTATTGTTAAATACTTTAACAATATTTTTTTCATAAGGAGGATATATTATACCACTATCAGTAATTATTGCAGTTATATTACCGGCAGGCGTAACATCAAAAGCAGGATTTTTTACCGGCATAGATTCAGGAATTATTATTTTCCCACAAATCTCCCTTACTTCTCTCTCATCTCTATTTTCTATTTGTATATTGTTCCCACTTTTTATCTTTATATCAATAGTAGAAATGGGCGCCGCAATATAAAATGGTATTTCGTAAAACCCTGCCAGAATGGATAAGCTCAGGGTGCCTATTTTATTTGCAGTATCCCCGTTTAATGCTATTCTATCTGCTCCTACCAGTACCGCATCAACACATCCTTCCGACATAAAATATCCTGCCATATTGTCAGTTATTATAAAGAAAGGTATACCATCCAGGTAAAGTTCCCATGCAGTGAGTCTGGCTCCCTGAAGAACCGGTCTCGTTTCATCCACTATCACATTTTCAAGTTTCCCTTCTCCGTAAAGCCTCCTTATCACTGAAAGAGCTGTTCCATAACCAGGAGCAGCAAGAGCTCCTGCATTACAGTGTGTTAAAATTTTAATTTTATTATTAGTTCTATCTGTCACTTTAAAAATCTCTGCACCATTTCGACCGATTTTATAACTAACTTCAATTTCATGCTTTTCAATTTCTCTGGCTTCTCTAATTAATTCATTCCTTATATCACAAACTTCTAAATTACTACATGTTTTTAAAACTTTCTTCATTTTATCAAGCACCAGGAAAAGATTTGCACCTGTTGGTCTGGTATCACTAAGCAATTCTATTTTTTCATTTATATAAACGTTAAATTTTTCTTTATTATCCCCTTTAAAATTTAAAGCTGCCAGTGCAACACCATAAGCAGCCGCAACTCCTATTGCAGGAGCCCCTCTTACAACCATATTTTTAATAGCTCCTGCTACGCATTCTGCATTCCTGCAGGTTATATAAACTTTTTTAAAAGGAAGCTCCCTCTGGTCAATTAATTTTAAAGCATTATTTTCCCATTTGAGAGCATATATGCAGCTTTCGCTTTCTGGAGAATTATTAAAATCTATGTTCCTATCTCCCATGAATTTAGATATTCCTCCTGTTCCTGCGTCAATCTATCTATTTTAATCCCCATGCTTTTCAGTTTCAACTCTGCTATCTTTTTATCGATTTCCTCTGGAACCGGATAAACTTTTCTGGAAAGTTTTTTATTACTGGTAAAAATATATTTCGCGCTCAACGCCTGATTTGCAAAACTCATGTCCATTACGCTTGCGGGATGCCCTTCCGCTGCACTCAGGTTTACCAGTCTTCCTTCTGCAAGTACATATATCTTTCTTCCATCCTCCATTAGATATTCCTCAACAAAAGGCCTCACTTTTCTCTTTGATTTACAGTTTGATTTGAGATAATTTAAATCAATCTCAACATCAAAGTGTCCGGAATTAGCCAGAATTACATTATCTTTGCAATTCTTTATTATATCTTTTCCTATTACATTTTTATTACCTGTAACTGACAGGAAGATATCCCCCGTCTTTGCAGCTTCAATTGAATTCATAACATCAAACCCATCCATTTTAGCTTCAAGGGCTTTTAAAGGATCCACTTCAAGTATAATAACAGAGGCACCCATGCCTTTCGCTCTTGCAGCCACACCTTTCCCACACCAGCCATACCCTGCTACCACAAACTTTTTACCGGCAAGCAGAATATTTGTTGCCCTCAGGATTCCATCTATTGTGCTCTGACCCGTTCCATAACGATTGTCAAAAAAGTGTTTTGTCCTGGCATCATTTACAGCAATGACCGGATAGAAAAGAACACCATTCCTTTCCATACTCTTAAGTCTTATTACTCCGGTCGTGGTTTCTTCAGTACCCCCGTATATATTTTCAAGAAGCTCTTTTCTGCGGCTGTGAATAGTTGAAATTAAATCTGCTCCATCGTCCATTGTTATTTGCGGCCGGGTATCCAGAACACTGTTTATATGTCTGTAATAAGTTTCATTGTCCTCACCTTTTATGGCGAATACGCTTATTTCATAATCCTTAACAAGTGAAGCTGCAACGTCATCCTGAGTGCTTAAGGGGTTGGAAGCGCATAAAGCCACGTTTGCTCCCCCCTCTTTTAAAGTAATCATAAGATTTGCAGTTTCAGAAGTAACATGCAGACAGGCTCCAAGTACCAGCCCTTTCAAAGGCTTCTTTTTTGAAAACTCAACCCTTATATTAGAGAGTACTGGCATCTCTATTGCCGCCCACTCTATTTTATTTTTACCTTCTTTTGCCAGATTAATATCTTTTACATCAAATTCCATTATATTTTTCCTTCCCGGACCTGATCATCCAGCCCGTCCCAATTATTAATTTTTGATTTATGTTTTATTTTATTTTGTTTTATTTTATTTTTTTGAGTTCAGCTTTAAGTGATTCTATTTTTTCTACAGGGGCCGGGTTAACTTCGAACAAAAGCGCCAGGTACACACTGGTTATATCTCCCAGATACATTCCCGAGAGCGCCTTTGCCAGCTTTGATTTTCCTTCCACCGGTATATTCACTATAGTGCTTACGTTATCTTTAATCAGACCTGAAGTTATATCAATACGTGCTTTAATTCTCCTGCTTTCATCTTCGTCTCTTAAAATCAGTATTATAAATTTCCGGGTAACGTCCTTCAATCTCTCCCAGCCAACAGTTTCATTATGATTTAATTCTGGAAACTCATTACACCAGCAGGGAGTTTTTGCATTTTCATTTATTTCACATTTTAATCTGCAGGCAACTGCACCCAGTATTCCTTCCTGCCCGTATACAATAGGAAGGTTATCTGAAATCTGTAGAGCCAGCTTTTTTGCAGGATTTCTATCGGTCTCTGTTTCCCTTCTGTAAAGTTCAGCTTTTTCCTTAATTAAATCCAGAGCTTCTTCTACATCCTCATCAGAAACATCTATTATGCCCAGATTATTCAGCATGAGATATGCTGGGAAAAATAAGTATCCAATTGCTCCTCTTGGCTGCATCCCTGAAGGTATTTTTATTACAGTTTTCTTATTACTTATACAAATTTTTTCCAGTTCCCCGCCGGAACAGATTCCCACAATTTCACACTCCCGTTCCAGTGCCTGGTTTGTCGTGGAAATTGTTTCTTCAGTATTCCCAGAATAACTTATAGAAACAACAAGCCAGCCTTTTTTTATAAAATAGGGCAGATTATATCCTTTTACTATTTCAACAGGTATATCAATATCATCCTTTATTAAAGCTTTAATAATATCCCCGGTAAACCCTGAGCCGCCCATGCCCGAAAAGACAATTCCTTTATAATTTGCTCCTTTCAACTTTTCCAGATCAGCTTCACCTGCAATTTTTCTGGCATCCAGGAGCTGCAGATAAAATTTCTCTTCGGTATCCAGCATTCCTCCAGTATCAATTTCTTTAATCTTTTGAAGATTGTCTAAAACGTTCATAAATATATACCTTTCTTTCAAGCTGCCTTTTTAATTCCTTATAAAATTCTTATATTTTATTTTTTTGTATGTTTTACATTTCATTAATTTAAATAACTTTAATTTATTTAATCTTATCTTCTGGATATTTTTTTAAAATTCCTCTTATTTAAAAATGTACGTTTTAAAGAGATTTACAATTTTAAGAAACACTATCTATTATTTTTTTACCAAGTTCCTGGAGGTATTTTGTTTTTTCCTCAGTTCCTCCTTCACTATATACCCTGACAACCGATTCGGTCCCTGATGGTCTTATCATTATCCAGCTTCCATCATCCATGATATATTTATAACCATCAATAGTTATGACTTTCTCTGCACCAGCATTTCTTAAAATTTCTGGAATACCTTTTTCAAGAAGAGATTTCAGATTTTCTTTCTGTGCAGGGCCGGTTTTATAATCAGTTCTATCAAAAACAAAATATCCAAATTCATTATAAATCTCATCCAGAATTTGATTTACACTCATACCAAGACTGCATATAATCTCTAAAACTCTAAGTCCCATTAACATCCCATCCCTTTCGGGTAATATTCCTCCCGCCCAGAGACCTCCACTTTCTTCACCACCCATGATAACACCGCCCTTTAAAATCTCTGCAGCTATATACTTGAACCCCACAGGGGTTTCCATTAGCTCCAGATTGTATTTAGCACATATTTTATCAACTATTGAAGAAAGATTTACAGACTTTATGACCCTTCCTTTTGCTTTCTTTATGCGGGCAAGATACCATAGAACTATAGCATAAACATGATGAGAGCTTATGTAATTACCCTCTTCTCCCAGAAGGGCAATTCTATCGCCATCACCATCAAGACAGATAGCCATCTTGCATTTTCTATCCTTAAGAACTTCTCTGGCTTCTGCAAGATTATCACCTATAGGTTCTGGATTAATACCACCAAAAGCCGGGTTAAGTACTGAATGTATTTCTATGAGATTCCGGGGGTTAAAAGTCTCAAGGATTTCCCTGAATATACCCTGCGCTGCACCATACATTGGTTCCAGTAGCAGGCCAAAATCAAATCCTCTTATAACATCTCCATTTACCTCTCCCAGAATATTTTCTCTATAAGCAGTAAGAAAATCATCTCTAACAACAGAATCTATACCTTTTTCTGAAATACTTAAAAATTTATCATATTTTTCAATATTTTCCAGCACCTCATCAACTTCTTTTTCGATTTCAGTTATTATATCCATGGTGGCCGAACCACCAAAAGGCCCTTTAATTTTATAGCCATTATATTGATAAGGGTTATGGCTGGCAGTAATCATTATTCCAAGATCAGCTTTTTTTTCAACAACAGCATATGAGAGCATTGGTGATGTGATGATTCTATCAGAAAGATGCGCTGTTATATCATTCTGTGTAAATACTTCTGCTGCTGCCTCAGCAAATCTTTCAGAGAGAAATCTTGTGTCATATCCCAGCACCACAAAAGGCTTTCTGCCACCGGATATTTTTTTCTTAAGATAATTACTGACTGCCTGTGATACAGTCCTCACACCAGCAACCGTAAAATCATCAGCTATTATTCCTCTCCAGCCATCAGTTCCAAATTTTATAATTTTTTCTTTCATTTTAAGTAGCTTCCTTAATAACTCTCTTGTTAATATTTTTTATTTTTATAAATTCTTTTCTTTTTATTATAAAATCTGTTTTATTAAATCTGTTTTTTCAAACTATTGTAATCGTATTCCACCATAATTTTTATAAGCTCTTCGAATTTAACTTTTGGTGCCCATCCAAGATCTTTTCTTGCCTTTGACGAGTCACCTACTAGAAGATCCACATCTACAGGCCTTATATATCTCTCATCAACACCAACATATTTTTCCCAGTCAAGACCAAGGCACTTAAAAGATAGCTCAACCCATTCTTTTACTGAATGGGTTTCTCCAGTACTAATAACATAGTCATCTGGTTTATCCTGATGAAGCATTAACCACATAGCTTCTACATAATCTTTAGCGTAACCCCAGTCTCTTTTTGCATCAAGATTTCCCAGAAGGAGTTTATCTGTCAGTCCAAGCTTTATCATAGCTGCGCCATGTGTTATTTTTTTTGTTACAAACTCAAGCCCCCGTCTTGGAGATTCATGGTTAAAAAGTATACCACTGCATGCAAAAATATCATAACTTTCTCTGTAGTTCACAGCCATATAATGGCCATATACCTTAGCAACGCCATAAGGGCTGCGGGGGTAAAAAGGAGTATTTTCGTTCTGGGGAATCTCTCTAACTTTACCGAACATTTCAGAACTGGAGGCCTGATAAAATTTTATATCTTTATTTATATGCCTTACCGCTTCCAGCATCCTTGTTACCCCAAGTGCTGTAAATTCTCCTGTAAGTAGTGGTTGTTTCCAGGACGTTGGCACAAAAGACATTGCTGCAAGATTGTATATCTCATCAGGCTGTGATTCTTTAACGGCATCTATTATTGATAACTGATCAAGCAAATCTGCCTGGACAAATTTTAATTTATCTTTTATATGCTCTATCCTCTCCAAATTCTCAACCGATGAACGCCTCACCATACCATAAACATCGTAACCTTTATCAAGTAAAAACTCTGCCAGATAAGAGCCGTCCTGCCCGGTAATTCCTGTTATAAGTGCTTTTACCATAGCTTTTCTCCTCTCAAATTTAAAAATAAAGCAGTAAATTTTTTATTTAAAAAGAAATCTGACCATCAGATATACTGGAATTTATACCAATCTTAATACCGTTTTTTAATACATTACCTTTCCCAATCCTGCTATTATCACCCACTATTGAACACCCGTCAATAATTACATTATCGTCAATTGTAACATTATTTGAAATTATAGAATTTTTTATAAAACACTTCTTACCAATTTTACAATTATTAAATATCACACTTCCAGATATTTCTGTCCCCGCTGATATATAGCACCCGTTTCCCATCACAGTAAGAGGCATTATCCTTGCATTTTCATCTATTTCCGTTCTATCTCCAATTACTACAGGACCAGCAACAAAATTCTTCGGAAGATAGGTTGTGCTTTCCCCTATGTAAATATTTTCCATTACTTCTTCCCCTGGAAACTCAAAGTCTATTTTCTTATATAAAATGTCATGATGGGCTTTTAGGTATTTTTGAGGTGTGCCTACATCCAGCCAGTAACAATCTGAAACATAACCAAAAACCCTGTAGCCCTCACTTAAAACAGCCGGGAATAGCTCTCTTTCGAATGAGTATCTCTCTCCCTCCGGAACAAGACTCATTATATGCGGCTCTATAATATACACCCCTGCATTTATCAAATTAGTAACAATAGCATCTTTACCGGGTTTCTCCAGAAACTCTAAAACCCTGCTCTCTTCATCAGTCAGAACCAGTCCATAAGATGTCGGGTCATCAACAGCAGTCAGAGATATTGTAATATCCGCTTTTTTCTCCCTGTGAAAGTCAGCCATTGTTGTAAGGTCAAGTGATGAGAGTATGTCACCGTTAAACACAAAAAAACTACCATCCCCCAGATATTTTTCTACATTTTTTACCCCACCACATGTATCGAGAGGTTCTTTTTCTTCAACAAAAGTAATTCTTACACCGAATCGGGTGCCGTCTCCGAAATAGTTTTTAAATTTTTCCGAAAGATACCTTGCAGAGAAAAATATGTCTTTAATATTATGGGACTTAAGCCATGAAATAAAATTTTCCATAAAAGGCCTGTTTACTAGTGGGAGCATTGGCTTTGGAGTTAAATAAGTAAGCGGGCGCAGTCTTGTTCCCTCGCCACCTATAAGTATTACTGCTTTCATTCTTACCCCTTTCTCTTTTCTCTGTTACCAATTATCCATTGATAATGCTATTAATTAATAAAACATTTAACCAATTTTTTTCTTCCAGTACCCGAGCGTATCCTCTAGTGACTTTTTGAGGGAATATTCCGGTGACCATCCTGTGTGTGTTCTCAACTTACTATTGTCTCCATATATTACTTTTACATCAATTGCCCTTAGCTTTGAACTGTCTACCTCTACTCTAATATTTTGTGTCTCACTTAATGATATCAGTATATCAAGCAAATCCGATATTTTTGTTTTTTCCCCGGAGCAGACATTATATGCCTGACCTTTATTTCCACGATTTATAATATAGAAGTACGCTTTTACTGCATCCCTTACATCCAGAAAATCTCTGTAGCATTCTATATTCCCGGCCCTTATTACAGGTTCCTGCATTCCTCTATCTATTAGAGCTATCTGTCTTGCAAAATCCGAAGCGACAAATATTTCAGATTGGCCGGGCCCTATGTGGTTAAACGACCTGCTTATAAATACGGGTAACCCATATGCAACAGAGTAAACCGAAGAGAAGAAGTCCAGTGCTGATTTACTGATTGCATAGGGATTCTGAGGATAAATCTTAAAATTTTCGTTAATAGGTTCAGATTCATCTTTACTATCAACCTCACCATATTCTTCTGCAGTGCATGCCATAAGAACACTGCACTCCGGACAGAATGCCCTGACACCTTCTAAAATGTTCACTCCACCAAAAACATTTACTCTAAACGTTTCTATCGGATTTTCCCAGGAATAGCTGACTGAGCTCTGGGCAGCAAGATGGTATAAATGGTCCGGTTCAAATCTTTTTATAACATCAAAAACTTTTTCCCTGTCTGTCAGGTCAACTTTTTCAAGCTCGATATTCCGGCTGTACACCCCATAATCATCAAGGTTAAAACCTTCTAAATTTATATCTACCCCTAAAATTTTATGGTTTTCCCTCTCACTCTCTTCTCTAACAAGATATGAAGTTAAATGTTTCCCGACAAAGCCGCCAATACCTGTTATTAAAATTTTCAAAAGATTTTTCTCCCGGTTTTGCATTTATATCTTTATGTTTTTATTTTGATTCAATGATTATTCTAATATTTTAATATAAATTCCAAAAATAAAGAAATTTATAATCCATTCAACTTTTAAAAGTTTTGCAGGTCCCTTTATTTTTTTTTGGAAAGATAGTTTTTATAACGGTAAGAAGCACCCTGAAACCGAGAACCAGTATAATCAGCGGTATCAGCAGTATCTTCCAGCTTTTTCTATAATTTTTCCAGAAAAAATAAAATGCGCTCTTCTGCATCCTGTAACTTGATTTTATTTTTCCGGCTTCGTTGCCGCCGGCGCTTCCCCCAATATGATGCATTATCTCTGCATCCGGACAGTAGTACACTGCCCATTTTTTTTGCCACATTCTGTAACATATATCAACGTCTTCAACATACATAAAATATCTCTCATCAAGCATTCCTGTATCTTCGAGGGCTTCCCTTCTTATAATCATGCATGACCCTGAAACCCAGTCAACTCTGGAAGGGTTGTCCCTCGGGATATCAGCAAGCTTATACTTTTTTGAAAAGGGGTTATCGGGGAAAATATCACCCAGTATATTGTGTGCAGCAGCATCAAGCAGTGATGGAAACCTCCTGCATGACATCTGAACGGTCCCGTCACTGTTAATTATTTTTGGGCCTGCAATTCCAGCATCAGGATTTCTATCCATAAATTCTACTAAATTATCCAGTGATTTTTTATAAACCTCGCAATCACTGTTCATAAGAATTATATATCTTGAATCAGAGTTTTTTATTGCCTGGTTATTAGCTGCAGCAAATCCAATATTGGTGTCGTTTAATATAAGTTTTATCTCCGGATAATTCTTTTTTAAAAATTCAGATGTCCCATCTGCAGAAGCATTGTCCACAACTATAACACTGTAGTCTACAGCGGGGGGATTTTCAAAGATGGATCTCAGACATTCTTTCAGGAAACCGAGACTATTATAACTTACAATACTTATTGTCAGATCTTTATTCTTTTTATTTTCACTAATTTGGGGCATTTATACAAACCAGGTCTTATTAAATTTCAAAATTTTCTTGATTTCAGATAATATAAATTTACTACAAATTGCATTATTTTAATATTATATCCGAAAATAATAAAACAAATATTAACCTCTTATAAAAATCATTTAATCAGGTAAAATAAAGATTCTCATTTAAATAATATGATATTAAGAGCAAATTTATCAGGATATTTTAAGCATTGGAATCTCAAATTAAAGAATAGAATAGCATTCAAAATTAAAAAATATCAATATTAATAATATACTTTCAGATTACTTCAGTATTTTGTTTATACCCGAGGTAAAAGCTTCTACTGATTTCATGCCATCTTTAAAGCTTTGTGATTCAAGAATTAGAGATAAGATTTTACTTCCCATAATAATTCCATCACAATAATCCCTGACTTTTTTTACCTGTTCCTCACTTGATAATCCAAAGCCCAGTGCCAGCGGTAAGTCTGTTATTTTCCTTAAATCTTTTAAAAATTTCACAACTTCAGGGTCTAAGTCATTCCTTACACCTGTTACACCTTTTACTGAAACACAGTATATAAATCCCCTTCCTTTTTCTGCAACTGCTTTTAACCTTTCTTTACTGGAAGTCAGGGAAGCAAACATAATGTTGTCAATTCCAGCCCTGTTAAAATCATCTTTATAAATATCAAATTCTTCCGGTGGCAGATCAGGAATTATAAGGCCATTTACTCCTGAATTTTTTGCATTTCTTAAAAACTTCTTTAATCCATAACGGTAGATAATATTAAAGTAAGTCATAATCGCAATCGGCTTATTGCTTTTTTTTCTTATCCTGTCAATGGATTTAAAAGCAATATCAGTATTTACACCATTTTTAAGCGCAATTTCTGATGTAGTCTGAATAACCGGCCCATCAGCAAGCGGGTCAGAAAAAGGAATGCCAACTTCTATCATGTCAGCTCCATTTCTGTCAAGAGCCTCAAATAAGCTAAAAAAGCCATCATAGTCAGGAAAGCCACAGGTTACAAAGGGTATAAAAGCTTTCTGGTTTTTATTTCTTAAATCTTTAAAAACTTTTTCTATTACACTATCTTCTATCACACTATTTTCATTTTTATCTTTATTTTTATTCATAATTCCATCCATTTATTTTTTCACCTATCT
>JAQVEM010000098.1 GCA_028697935.1 Actinomycetota bacterium | reverse complement strand
TTGTCAATTTTATATCTGTTCTTATAATAGCATGCCCGTGTGCTCTCGGCCTTGCTACTCCGACTGCAATAACTGTTGGGATTGGCAGGGGAGCAGAAAATGGGGTACTGATAAAAGATACCTCCACTCTGGAAGTTGCTCATAAACTTGATACGGTTATCTTTGACAAAACAGGTACACTGACAGAAGGCCAGCCTGAAGTAAAGGAAATAATTGTAAATAAAAGTAATTTTAAAGGTACAGAAGAGGACTTGCTGGGCATTGCTGCAAGTTCAGAGTTATATTCAGAACATCCTATTGGAAAGGCAATGGTAAATAAAGCTAAAAGCGCAGGTCTGAAGTTAAAGAATCCCGTGCGATTTGAAGTGGTAGCCGGTAGAGGAATAAAAGCAATCGTAGATGGGAAAGAGATAATCAAGGGTAATATCAGACTTATGGAAGAAAATAATATTAAACTGGATGATATTGGTATAAAAACAGAGGGGGAAAAGATTTCAAAGAAAGGCCTGACTCCTGTATTTATTAGTATTGATAATAAAATAGCCGGTATCATAGCTGTTGCAGATAGTTTAAAAAGAAATGCGCAGGAGACAGTGCATACATTAAAAAAGCTCGGAATGGAGGTAATAATGATTACCGGGGATAACAGAGATACAGCGTATTCTATAGGAAAAGAAGCGGGTATAGATTATATAATTTCAGAAGTTTTGCCCGGACAGAAAGCTGAAGAAATTAAGAAACTCCAAAAAAAGGGGAAGATAGTAGCAATGGTTGGAGATGGTATTAATGATGCTCCTGCTCTGGTTCAGGCAGATGTTGGTATAGCTATTGGAACAGGTACGGATATTGCAGTAGAATCAGGTAAAATAATTTTAATTAAGGGAGATTTAAAAGGAGTTCCTGCAGCAATTATACTATCCAGGCAGACAATGAGAATAATAAAACAAAATCTTTTCTGGGCTTTTTTTTATAATATAATATTGATACCTGTTGCAGCAGGTGTACTTTATCCTTTTTCAGGGATACTTATAAATCCCGTTTATGCAGCAGCTGCAATGTCTTTTAGCAGTATTTCTGTAGTTTCTAATTCATTAAGGCTAAAAAGGTTATCACTGGATAAAATAGGATGAGTTGAAACAGAAGAAAAATTAAAGTAGTAGCAATAATAGTAATAATAATTTATAGCTTGCTTTAAAAATATGGTTTTTGAATGTTGCAGACATCTTAAATGTGGGAAGTTTCTAAGCTTGTATAAATTTATGTAAAAATTTTGACAGAAATGTTAAAAAGTGAGTGCTTTGAAATTTGCAAATAATTTTGACGGGTAATATATTATAATTACATTTATATTATTTAATATATTAATGAAACGGGAAATAAGAGTATAAATCAAATGAAAGTTTCAAATATAAGCTGGAAAATTGGTGGGAAAGCTGGTGATGGCATAATAACTGCCGGGCTAATTTTCTCAAAAATGTTTGCCAGGAAAGGTTATTTTGTCGTTGATTGTAATGAATATCCTTCACTGATAAGAGGTGGTCACAGTTCTTATACTGTGAGAATAGGTTCAGGTGAGGTTTTTTCTATTAGTAAAGATATTAATATTCTTGTCGCATTAGATGAAGAAACAGTAAGAATTCATCAGGAAGAAGTACTGTATGGTGGTTATATTGTCTGCGATGACGATAGTTTTGATATTACTGATTTTAGAAAAGAAAGGAAAGATATCAATTATATCCCTGTACCTTTTTCCAGAATAATTTCGGAATTAAAGGTTCCTGAAATTGGAAAAAACAGTATTTCTCTTGGAGCGTCGGCTGCTCTTCTAAACTATGATATAGAAGCATTAAAAGAGGTAATAACATATGTCTTTAGCGAAAAAAGTCCGAAAACCGTAGAACTAAATGTTAAATTATCTGAATTAGGGTATAAATATATAAAGGAGAAGTTGAAATTAAGTGCCTATGAGCTGGAAATAGTAAAACCTGTAAATAAAATTCTTGTAACAGGTAATGATGCAGTTTTTTTAGGAGCAGTTAGAGCAGGTTGTAAATTTTATGCAGCTTATCCGGTGACCCCTTCTTCCTCGATACTGCATTCATTTGCTTCGGTAGAAAATGATTTTAATATAATAACAAAACAGGCTGAAGACGATATAGCAGTAATTAATATGGTCCTGGGCGCTTCTTATGCAGGTGTGAGAGCAATGGCTGCGACATCAGGAGGGGGTTTTTCTCTAATGAATGAAGGAATAGGCAGTGCTGCAATGACCGAGACTCCTGTTGTTATTGTATTGTGTCAGAGGCCTGCCCCTGCAACAGGAATGCCGACATGGACAGAGCAGGGAGATTTGTTATTTGCATGCCATGCATCGCATGGAGAATTTCCAAGAGTAATAATGGCCCCCGGCGACCCCGAAGAGTGTTTTTACCTTACTGGTAGGGCATTTGATCTTGCTGATAGATATCAGATACCAGTGGTCATAATGCTTGATAAATACTTATCTGAAAATCATTTTTCATATAACAAGTTTGATTTTAAAAATATCACCGTAAACAGGGGAAAGTTAATAACCAGTAGCAGTGATATAAACAGGGAATACAATCGTTATGCTGATACCGATAATGGGATTTCTCCGAGAACTATACCGGGTGTAAGAGGTGGAGTTTATATTGCGAATAGTGACGAACATGACCAATATGGATATTCTGATGAAAATTCTCGTAATAGAAAGATTATGGTTGATAAAAGATTTAAAAAAATGAAAAAATTAATAGAAGAAATTCCTCCCCCACGAATATATGGACTTCCTGATGCCGAAATTACAATATGGAGCTGGGGTTCCTGCAAGGGTCCCGTGATTGAGGCTATGAATATATTAAATCAGAAAGAAAAGAAGGTAAATTTTATTCACTTTACATACCTTTATCCATTTGATAGTGAGATTGTTAGTGGAATTATTAAAGAAAGTAATAAAAATATAATTGTTGAGAATAATAAAACGTCCCAGCTTTCGAAAATTATAATGATGAATACAGGTTACAAAATAAAAAATAAAATACTAAAATACAGTGGAAGGCAGTTTCTACCAGAAGAGATTGCCAGCGGTGTTGAAAAAATTGAATAATAATTTGAGTCAGATTTAATAATATACCAGATATTCTGAAATAGAAATTTAAACAACAGGGCTAATAGAAGAGGTGCAGTTCAATACAATTCACTTTAATTGAATCTGGTTGTATCTAAATTTAGCTAGTAAAAAGATGAATAAGAGTGAAGACATGTCCAGGAAAAAGAAATATAATTTAACACTACGTGATTTTAATACTGACAGGAAGCCGACATGGTGTCCTGGCTGTGGGAATTATGGAATATGGAAATCGCTAAAAAAAGCATTTGTAAACTTAAATCTAGAACCCCACGAAATACTTATAGTATATGGAGCAGGTTGTGCGGGAAATAGTGCAAATTTTATAAAAACTTATGCGTTTCACGCTTTACATGGAAGAGCTCTTCCTGTGGCTACCGGAGCAAAACTGGCAAATCATAAATTAAATGTATTAGTCATGGGTGGAGATGGTGATGGTACCAGTACAGGCTTAAACCATTTTATACATACGTGCAGGAGAAATATCAATATTACTTATCTTCTACATAATAACAGGATTTTTGGGCTTACATCCGGTCACGCTTCTCCAACAAGCGCCAGAGGATTAAAAACAAAATCAACACCATCCGGTGTGATAGAAGAACCTCTCAACCCGGTTTTGCTGGCTCTTGCAGCCGGAGCATCTTTTGTAGCAAAGGGATATGCAGGAGACCCGCTTTACCTATCAGAGATTATAAAAAAGGCTATAAAGCATAAGGGATTTTCTTTTCTGGATATTTTACAGCCATGTGTCACATTTAATAAGCAGGAAAATTATGAATTTTACCGGAATAAAATTTACAGGCTGGATGAAATTCAGGATTATGATATATCTGATTTAAATGATGCAATTAATAGATCACTTGAGGAAGAAAGAATACCAGTAGGGGTATTTTATAAAGTGGACAGGCCGGTATATGAAGATAATCTTAAACAGATAGAAAGAAAACCGCTTGTTGATCAAATCATAGCAGACATAGATATTAATAAACTGTTGAATAGATATTATTAAACTTATTGAACTGCACTATTTAAGCTATTAAGCTTTAATCATTAAAGTTAATTGTTCTATAAACAAAATAAGTTTCATCCTGCTCTCTGGAAAAAGCAGGTCATAAAAACTTTATTGACATAAAATCAATTTTTAATTAAATTTTTATCCTGATTTATGTTAAAATCTTAAATATTTGAAAATATAATATCGATGTTCCAATTTAGTTAGAATGTCGGTTAGAGTCATAATGGATAATAAGATTTATAATAAAGAATTGAATAAGGGAGGGCAGATACTTTGTATGTTGAAGACCCGGTTGCTTTTAGCATATTTGGTTTTGAAATAGTCTGGTATGGAATAATAATAGCACTGGCTACTGTAGTTGGTTTTATTGTTGCATATTTTACAGCAGGCTACAGAGGTCAAAAAAAAGATGAGGTTTTAAATTTTGCACCACTTGCATTAATATTTTCTATTATTGGAGCAAGACTTATTCATGTTCTGGTAAACTGGTCATACTATTCCCGGCATCCAGGTTATATTTTAGCATTCAGAAGAGGTGGACTCGCTATTCAGGGTGCCATACTCGGGGGCATTATAGCTCTTATCGTTTTCTGTAAAATACGCAAACTTGATTTCTGGTTATGGGCTGATATAGCTTCGCCTGCTCTGGTACTGGGTCAGGCTATAGGGAGATGGGGTAATTTCTTTAATCAGGAGGCTTATGGGAAACCTACTGATCTTCCCTGGAAAATTTTTATAGATGAAGCAAACAGACTCCCGGGCTATGAGAGGTATGAATATTTTCACCCGACCTTCTTATATGAGTCAGTAGCTAACTTTTTATTATTTATAATTCTTATGCTGATGCACAGGTATTATAAAAAAAGACCTGGCAGAATTCCAGATGGATTAATATTTGCAACTTATCTTGGAGTATACTCAATTTACAGGACAATTATTGAATATTACCGTATTGATAGTACCTCTTTTCATACGCCTCTGGGTGAAGTAAAAG
>JAQVEM010000097.1 GCA_028697935.1 Actinomycetota bacterium | reverse complement strand
GCTGACCTACTTCATTTGGAACTGATTGCCCATTTTTACCACAAAAGCCCGGAGCAAAATCAAGATTATTACCCACTGCTTCTATTTTCTTTAAAATATCAGGGCCATTCCCTATTAAAGTAGCATTTTTTATTGGAAAACTTACTTCTCCCCCTTCTATCAGGTAGCCTTCACTAATTCCAAATACAAAATTTCCTGTTACCGGGTCAACCTGACCACCTGCAAATTCCTTTGCATATATTCCTTTATTTACAGATCCTATAATTGACCCGGGTTCCTCTGTCCCACTGTCTATATAAGTATTGCTCATCCTGGGATATGGTATATATCTATAGGATTGCCTTCTACCATTTCCAGTCTGACTTTCTCCTAGTTTTCTTGAAGTTTTAAGATCATTTATGTAACTCTGCAAAACACCATCCTTTATAAGCACAGTTCTACAGGATGGGAATCCCTCTCCATCGAATTTATATGAACCCCAGCGATATTCAATAGTAGAATCATCAATAGCGGTTACAACTTCGCTGGCAATTTTCTCTCCTATTTTATCTGTAAAAACCGAAGCGCCTTTCAGTATTGCATCAGCTTCCAATCCGTGGCCACATGCTTCATGAAAGATAACACCACCAAAAGCCGGACCTATTACTACAGGAAGCTCCCCTGTTGGTGCATCCACAGCATCAAGCATTTTAACAGCAACACCAGATGTTTTTACTGCCAGCTCTGCCAGATTTTCTTTTTCAAATAACTCATAACCACATGTCCGTCCAATTGATTTATAAGCTGTTCCGACATCATTCCCTCTTTTTGCTACAATACTTAACCCCAGCAATGTTCTTACTGATTTTTCTGAGGAAAAAAATCCGTAAGAATTTGCAACAAATATTTCTTCTTCTACATCAGAAAGACCAGATGTAACCTGTATAATATGGGAACTAAAATTTCTTGATTCTCTATCAATAAGCCTTAGAATTTTTATCTTATCATCCGGTTGAATGGCAGAAGGAGTCTTTTTAATACTTATATCATAAGAGCTTTTAACTTCTGTAAGATTCAGAACTTTGACCCGGCTACTGCTGTCAACTGCTGAACTTAAAACTCTGGCTGCATTTATTAACTTATCTTCTTTAATAGAATCTATGTAAGCATAAAAAGTACTCTCACCAGCCCAGACCCTCAATCCACAACCAAGCTCACTCCCACTTGTAGAATTTTCAATTTTACTATCTTCTAACCGTAAATTATTGAAAGCTTTTTTTTGAACAAAAATCTCGGAAAAATCTGCGCCATTTCCAAGCAAAATATTTAAAATTTTTTTAACAACTCTTTTTTCTATCAATTAAACCCGCATTCTTTTATTACGACAGTTCTTCTTCTATTCTCTTTGATGTTTTTTTCCCTTTATCAACTACTTTTTTAATCTTTTCACTGGCCTTACTGGTTTCAGAGCTAATAACTTTAGATAAGTCAGTTATTTTTTCCTTACTTGTTTCAGCAAAACTTTCCCCTTTACTTCTTAATTCTGCAAGCTTACTTTTACTTTTATCCATATAATCTTTCGCCCTGCATGTAAATTTATCCAGACTGGTCTTACCTTTCTCAATCAGTTCCATACTTTTTTCCTTTATTTCTTTTTCTGTCTCTCTTCCAGATTTAGGAGCAAATAATATTCCAAGGATAAAACCTGTAGAGAGGCCAATTAAAAGTGCTGTTAATATTCCAGGAAAACAACTTTTTTCATCTTTTTCTTTATTCATTACTATCACTCCTCATTTCCTCCTCATTTTTTTTTGCAACGACATCTTTAAGGCTACTTATAAAAGCAGCTGATGTGCTTACAATCTTGATTACGGGACTGGTTAGAAGAACTCTTGCGAGCCTTATGATTTTTTCAAGCTGCTCCACAATTGAACTTATGCTCTGAGTAAGATCTACAAGCGAGCTGACTTCTGTATTAAGACTGGCTATTATTTCTTTAAGCTTTTCTGTTGTGGGAATCAGACTTTCATTTAATTTTTCTATCAGATATTTAATTTTATTAATTAATTTAAATAAAGGTATAGCAACAATGATCGCAACTATTGCAAATGCAGAAATAAGAATTATCGCTACAATACCAACTATTTCTAATGGTGTCATAATAACCTCTTTTTTTTATTATAAAATAATTAACTATCATTATATATATTTTGTTCTTTTTATTCAAAAAATAAAAGATTTCAATTATAATGATTTACCAGTAATCTCTTGTATAATAATTAAATAAAAAATTTGATAGGGGAAAGATGGTATCCAAAATGTCAAAAGCCAAATTACTGATTACAGGTATAGTTTCAATACTTGCATTTTTTATTATTTCTTCATGTGCTCCAGTAGTTGAAAAAGTAGATGTTGAAAGAGAAGGAACATCGTCAGAAGAAACAGGAAATACTCTTGAGGAGGGGGCACAAGAACCCGAAGATTTTGAAGTGGTAGATTATGAAAATGCTGTTATAGGTGCTGAAATAACTGGTTATATCCCTTCATATCTTTGCACAGACGCAGATAATTATGTAAAAATTCAAATTACAAATACTTCTGATTTTACATGGAAATGCAGTGGCAAAGACAGGGTCTGTATTGGATATCATTACTATGGCCAGAATGTAGATTATTCTGATTATGACAAAACAGCAAGAACTCTTCTCCCTGACAATCTGAGACCCGGTGAAACTACTACCGTAGAAGTATTGATAAATGATATAACACATGAGGGTTTTTATGTAATACAGATAGACCTTGTTCTGGAGGGACATTTCTGGTTTTCTTCAAAAGGTGTTCCTGTATTAGAGGGGAAAACATACTTTGGCTCCTGCGCAGAATAGGGAATCAGGAAACCAGGTAATTAACCTGTGTATTTCCAAAAACATTTTTGCCAGAATTTGTCTGTCTGATTAAAGCAGGTATCATAAAAACAGATTTATAATATAAACAACTGCAACACTCCTGGTTTATGTCAGAAGTTATTCAAACCTTTCACCTGTTATTTTTTCATATGCTTCAATGTATCTTTCAGATGTCTTTTTTATAACGTCAGGAGGCAGTTCAGGCGGCTCCGATTTTCTGTCCCAGCCAGTGCTTAGAAGATAATCTCTTACAAACTGTTTATCAAAACTTTTTTGCTTCTGTCCGGGCCTGTACTCATTCAGTGGCCAGAATCTCGATGAATCAGGTGTTAAAACCTCGTCAACAAGTATTATCCTGTCACCGTCAGTACCAAATTCAAATTTGGTATCCGCTATTATTATTCCCTGTCTCATCGCATATTCAGAAGCTTTTAGATAAAGCTCTATACTTTTTTCCTTTAAAAAATTTATTGTTTCTGCCCCGAATATTCTTTTTGCTTTATTTATTGTAAGAGCAATGTCGTGCCCTGATATTTCCTTGGTGGTAGGAGTAAATATGGCTTCAGGAAGTCTATCGCATATAGATAATCCAGAAGGCAGTTTTAAGTCGCCTATCATTCCAGTATTTTTATATTCTTCCCAGGCAGAGCCAGTTATATAACCACGAACAACACATTCAATCGGGTAAACTTTGACTTTTTTGACTATAACAGATCTACCATTTAAATTATCTTTATATTTTTTTAAAAATTTAGGAAACTTCTCAAAATCCGTTTCAATTAAATGATTTTCAATTACATCCTGCAGATAATCAAACCAGAAATTTGATATTTTATTTAAAACTATACCTTTATAGGGAATTAATGAGGGTAAAATAAAATCGAAGGCAGAAATTCTATCAGTAGTTACTATTAAAATCTTATCATCATATGAGAACATCTCTCTCACCTTGCCACTTCTTAATTTTTCCAGCCCTTTTATTTCTACGTTCCCTATTAATTTCATTATTATTTCACCTTCTTTTTAATTCTTACTTTAACATTATTCATATTAATTTCTTATTAAGAGTTTATACATATTGTTGCTGTACAAATCAATTATTCTTTAAATCAACAAATAACAATACAATAAATCCTGAAATTTTTTATAATCTAAATGTAAAAATACTGGCTAAATTTCTGAATCTTTCAATATATGTAAACAGGTACAATCACGTTCCTCTGGTATTTTCGATATTGCTTTTAAAAGAAGTGCTGTTAACTTTTTATTATTCTCACTGGAAACTCTAACAACTTCTTCTACAGTCACTGGTTTTATTTCAGGTTGTCCCTCAAGTCCAGCGTCATAATCAGTAATCAATGAAATATTTACATAACACATTTCCTGTTCCCTTGCAAGACACACTTCAGGATACTGAGTCATATTTACAACTTCCCATCCCTGTGATGAATACCATTTACTCTCAGAACGGGTGCTGAATCTCGGGCCCTGAATAATAACTACTGTACCTTCCGGATGATAATCAATATTTAGTTCTTTTGCACTTTCAATAACGATTTTTCTAAGCTCCGGACAGTATGGTTCAGCCATTGCAATGTGGATTGTTTTAGGGCCATCATAGAAAGTATCAATCCTTCCTTTTGTCCTATCAACAAATTGATCACATATTACAAAATGCCCGGGTTTTATGTGTGGCTGGAGGCTCCCTGAAACGCATGGTCCAAATATACATTTTACACCCAGCATCTTCATTGCAAAAATATTTGCACGATAATTAATCCTGTGTGGTGGTAAGCTATGGTCTTTTCCATGCCTGGGCATAAAAGCAACTTTTCTTCCTTCAACCAGACCAACCGTTATTTTATCTGAAGGAGAACCATAAGGAGTATAAACATCATATTCTTCAACTTTTTCAAAAAAAGAGTAAAATCCAGAACCTCCAAATATGCCTATTTCAGCTTTTTGATTATCATTCATATTATCCCCTTCATGTTATTTTATGTATTTATTCATTTTATACTTTACTATTTTATATTTTGTTGTTTGCTTATTATTTAAAATCTTGTAAATCAATATACCTGTATAATAAATAATACATTCAACAAAATTAAAAACTTATTCTTTCAATTAAACTATCAAAGGACGTTTCAAGACGCGCACCGTGTTGACTGATTATTTCAGCTGCAATTATGCTACCTATTCTTCCACACATTTCAGGATTCATCCCCCTTACATACCCGTGAAGAAATCCAGCTGCATATAGATCACCTGCTCC
>JAQVEM010000096.1 GCA_028697935.1 Actinomycetota bacterium | reverse complement strand
TATAAATTAAATGTTTTCTTTTAGATTTAAAAATCAAGATGTCTATTTCAAAGTGTATTTAAAATGGTAAAATATTTAATAAATTTTATAATAAGAGGAGCCAGTTAATGAAAAAACACTTATTTATCTTATCTGTAGCTATCCTTATATTACTCCTAACTCTAATTACAGTTAGCTGCAGAAAAGAAGCTATACCTCCAAAGGAAACTACCGGGAATGAGTCTCAGGAAACAGAAGATAAGTCTACTATAGATAAAGTAGAAGAGGCAGATATAGATAAAGAAGAAGATAAGAATGAGGAAGCCAAAGACAATATAGATAAGATAAAAGCTGCTATCCCTGAGGCAGTTGCAAAAAGTAAAATTGCCTTTGTGTCTGCGTCTCATCAGGGGGGATCGTATGATATCTATATAATGAATGGAGATGGCACAAATCGGACAAATATTACAAATACTCCTGATGAAGGTGAGTTTAACCCCTGCTTTTCACCAGATGGAACTAAAATTGCTTTTGATTGTGATGGAACGTACCAGCAAATATATATTATGAACACGGATGGCTCAGGGAGAACAAGACTTACAGATCTTGATGAGCTAAATGAAAACCCCTGCTTTTCACCAGATGGAACTAAAATTGCCTTTACATCGTGGCGTGATGAAGGCCCAGAAGTTTATATTATGAATATAGATGGCTCTGAGCAGACCCGTCTTACAAATAATCCTCCAGAAGGTAGTGGAGAACCATGTTTTTCACCAGATGGAACTAAAATTGCATTTTCTTCCAGGTGTAGTGGGAATTGGGAAATCTATATAATAAACATAGATGGCTCTTGCCAGGTAAACATTACAAATAACCCTGCACCTGATCTTACTCCCTGTTTTTCACCTGACGGAACTAAGATTGTATTTGTATCCTATCCTGAACCTGTTATTGATTATGAAGTTCCTTATGAAATCTATATAATAAATGCGGATGGCTCAGGGCGGACAAGACTTACAGATAACTCTGATGATGATATGTCCTCCTGTTTTTCACCAGATGGGACTAAGATTGCATTTGTGACTGGTCGAGATAAAATACGTATTCCCGGAGGTTATTTATCTAATGATGAAATCTATTTAATGAATCCGGATGGCTCTTGCCAGGTAAACATTACAAATAACCCTGATGGTGATGATTGGAGACCCTGCTTTTCACCACTTAGCAATTAATCATATTAATTAAATTTTCTAAATAATACCACCATATAAGCTATTTTTAGCTCTACGTATTACTAGGCAAATCATATAAGAAAGAAGTAAAAGATAAATAAATTACATGGAGGTTTAGCTAAAGAAGTCTATATCAAAACTTACAAAACTTGTATATAGGGTAGCTACAAAAGAGAAAACTCAGTTATTATAAAAAGAGTATGTGGGAACTCAAAATTTAGATTTACCACCAGGGGTAAAAAACATATCTCTTTGTATATGTGTATAAAAACAATGGTAAAACAAAAATGACTTATGTTAAGGTAAAATTGCGCTAAGATAATTAATTTCTGATACCATACCTTAAATTGAGAATTTTTTAACTGAAAATGATAAAATATTTAATAAATTTTATAATAAGAGGAGCCAGTTAATGAAAAAACACTTATTTATCTTATCTATAACTATCCTTATATTGCTACTAACCCTAATTACAGTTAGCTGCAGAAAAGAAGCTATACCCCCTCAGGAAACCAAAGACGAGTCTCAGGAAACCGTCAAAGATGAGTTAACAGCAAATAAAGAGGAAGAGGTAGATATAGATAAAGAAGAAGATAAGAATGAGGAAGCCAAAGACAATATAGATAAGATAAAAGCTACTATTCCTGAGGCAGTTGCAAAAAGTAAAATTGTCTTTGTATCTAAACCTCACCAGACAGGATGGAATGATATCTATATAATGAATGGAGATGGCTCAAATCGGACAAATATTACAAATACTCCTGATGAAGTTGAGTGTAGCCCTTGCTTTTCACCGGATGGGACTAAAATTGTCTTTGTATCTCTTGGGACATACAATCAAATATATATTATGAATGTAGATGGCTCGGGGAAAACAAAACTTACAGATATTGATAGTAATATGTCTCCCTGCTTCTCACCAGATGGTACTAAGATTGCTTTTACATCGGAGCGTGATGAAAATTCAGAAGTTTATATAATGAATATAGATGGCTCTGAGCAGACCCGCCTTACAAACGGAGGTGGAGGAGACCCCTGCTTTTCACCTGACGGGACTAAGATTGTATTTAATTCTATTCGTGACGGGAATGAGGAAATTTATATAATGAACATAGATGGCTCTTGCCAGGTAAACATTACAAATAATCCTGCACCCGATTTCTACCCCTGCTTTTCACCTGACGGAACTAAGATTGTATTTGTATCCTACCCTGAACCTGTTATTGATTGTGAAGTTCCCTATGAAATCTATATAATGAATGCGGATGGCTCAGGGAGAGCAAGACTTACAAATAATTCTGACGATGATTACTCTCCCTGTTTTTCACCTGATGGCTCAAAGATTGCTTTTGTGACTGGTCGAGATAAAATACGTATTCCCGGAGGTTATTTGTCTAATGATGAAATCTATTTAATAAACATAGATGGCTCGGAACAAGTAAACATTACAAATAATCCGGATGGTGATGATAGGGACCCCTGCTTTTCACCACTTAGCAATTAATCATCTTAATTAAATTTTAATATCACTATAGGTGCTATAAACCGTTAGATTTAGCCAGTAAGCAAATTTGATTTGGAGCAATAATTAATTTTTACTTCTATATATTACTATGCAATATAATATAAGAAAGAAGTAAAAGATAAATAAATTACATGGAGGTTTAGCTAAAGAAGTCTATATCAAATCTTACAAAACTTGTATATAGGGTAGCTACAAAAGAGAAAATCCAGTTATTGTAAAAAGAGCATTTGGAAGCCCAAAGTGGAGATATGCAACTAAGGGTAAAAGCATATCTCTTTATATCTGTGTAGAAAAAAGAATGGTAAAACAAAAATGACTTATGTTCAAGTAAAATTGCGCTAAGATAATTAATTTCTTATACCATACCTTAAAATAAGTATTTTTAACTAAAAATGATAAAATATTTAAAAAAGTAAAATTTATAATAAGAGGAGCAAGTTAATGAAAAAACACTTATTTATTTTATCCATAACTATCCTTATATTACTGCTAACCCTGACTACAGTTAGCTGCAGAAAAGAAGCTCTACCCCCTCAGGAAACCAAAGATAAGTCAACTGTAAATGAATTGGAAGAGGTAGATACAGATAAAGAAGAGGATAAGAATGAGGAAGCTAAAGATGATACTATTCAACCGGTAGAAATACCTGGCACCCCTTGGAAACTTGTTTCTAAAGATGCCTATAAGCTGGCAAAAGCAGGAAAAGAAGATTTAATACTTTTTAAGATTTTACAGGATAAAGACTTAGAAGAGATTGTTAAGATTACAAATGAATATGACAGGATAGACGAAAATTCAGAAAAGGACTTAGAAGAAGCAAGAAAGGAATATGTTAGAAGCATTAAAGACATTAAAATATTAAAAAAGGATGGCAGCCTAAAAGAAACAAAGAAAGAAGAATTTGATGTTAAGTTTTATGATCATGTAGAAGATATGACTGAGACATTTTTTATGGTTGATACAGATTCCGGTAAAAAAGCAATAATCCCCATGGAAGCAGAAGGATTTGCCTCCAATCATTTTATAGGACTTGGATGTGAGTTTGCTGTAAGTAATAGTGGAGAAAAATACTTAATTGCAACTACCAGGGGTCTATGGATGCTTGATGGTGGTAGTAAAAGTGCATCTAAAGTGCCACAGGAAACTACTTATAATGGTAAAAGCTATGAAGAATTAAAAGAAGAGATGGATAAGACATTTGCCGGAGCTGAAGCATCAGGAACAATATCCTGGAATGGTAATATAATCTTTTCTCCAGATGATTCAAAAATAGCATATATTACAAACAGGGACTGCTCCCTGACAGGCGGACAGTCTGTATGGATGTATGATTTTAATACAGGTAAGGAAAAAGCTCTCCTGGTTGGCTCAGGTGACTTCTACGGATGTATTGGATGGATTAGCCCCGGTCATATATTATGCCGGAAGTATACAGGTGATAGGTTTTATAACTATGTTGTAGATATTACAGGAAAAATAACAGAAGTTACTATTGAAAGAGAGAAAATAAATATACTTGGGACAACATCCTCAGGACTGATTGCTTATTCTCCAGATGAGAATTCAGATAAGATATATATAGATAGCTTTGATTTGCAGAGTGGTTTGCTCTTACCATTATATAGAAAAGAAATTGATGGTACGCTTCGTAAAGGTTTTGATGGTTTTAGTGATGACGGATCTAAGTTTGCATACAAATTTGCACCCAGCGAAAATGATACTATACGGTACATTGGTGTTATTGATATAAATGAGGGAAGCGAAGCGATAATAAGTGAGTTGCCTGTAAAAGAAAATAGGGTATATATAAGTGGTTTTAGCTGGATAGATAATGAAAAACTTCTTATTAACATATCTACTATAAAAGATGGAAAGGAAGAAATATCCACCTGGATTTATAACCTGAAAGGAGATAATAAATAATGAATAAGATAAGAATTAAATCTGTTATTTCTTTAGTCATTGTAATTGTAGCTATCCTTATATTACTGCTAACCCTAATTACAGTTAGCTGCAGAAAAGAAGCTGCTGCAAAAAATAAAATAGCTTTTGCCGTGTCTACCTACGATGGAAACTCTGATATCTACATAATGAATGTAGATAGCTCAGATAAGACAAATATTACAAATACTCCTGATGCTGGTGAGAGTACTCCCTGCTTTTCACCAGATGGGACTAAAATTGCCTTTTCAATGTGGCAGCATGATAATATAGATTCTGATATCTACATAATGAATGTAGATGGCTCTGAGCAGGTAAATATTACAAATAATCCTGCTGCATATGATAGCTACCCCTGCTTTTCACCAGATGGAACTAAAATTGTATTTGAATCTAGCCTTGAATCGTACTGTCAAATATATATTATGAACGAAGACGGGTCAGAAAAAATAAGACTTACAGATCTTGACGAGTGGAATAGAAACCCCTGCTTTTCACCAGATGGGACT
>JAQVEM010000095.1 GCA_028697935.1 Actinomycetota bacterium | reverse complement strand
TTAAATGTACAGAAATTAATAGTCACAGGTGATGTAACAAATATCTGTATTCTCTATACAGTGGCTGATGCAGTAATGAGAGGTTATCGGGTTGATGTGGTAAAAGATGCAGTAGCAGGGCTTAATAGAAGAGATCATAAATTTGCGCTGAGACAGATGAAAGATATACTTAAAGTAAATATAATATAAGCTAAATTGTACTATCTAAGCCTGATGTTTACAGTTATAACTAATTCCAGATATAAAATATAAATATCTAAAAGGAGCTCCAGATGTTTCATATAGCAGATGACGACGATATAAAAAGTGGTAAGCTGACCGACATATATTTTGAGAGAACCAATAAAATACTAAAAGCTATCGAGAAAAATCCTCTGGTTAAAGCTGAAATATTCTTAAAAAGCTTCCTCTGCGGTTATTCATGGGGTGTTCTAGCAGGTATAGAAGAGACCATAAAACTGCTTTCAGGTGTAGACAAAATTTCAATAAGATGTATGCCTGAAGGAACAGTGTTCAGGGATTTTCAACCTGTTATGGTGATTGAAGGAAAGTATCTCGATTTTGGAGTATATGAGACCGCTATTTTAGGATTTTTATGTCAGGCAAGTGGAATAGCTACAAAAGCTGCGAGATGTAAGCTGGCAGCGCAGGATAAACTTGTCTATAGCTTCGGAGGCAGAAGGGTTCATCCAGCAATAACGCCGATGGTTGAAAGAAGCGCTTTTATTGGGGGAGCTGATGGTGTTTCAACAACAATTGGTGCAAAACTTATTGGCCAGGAACCTGTTGGAACAATACCACACTCATTAATTCTCATTATAGGGGATACAGTTGAAGCGACAAAGGCTTTTAATCAGGTAATCGAACCAGAAGTAAAAAGGATTTCCCTTATTGACACTTTTAATGATGAAAAATTTGAAGCTATAAGGGTGGCCGAATGTTTTGGGGAAGACTTATATGGGATAAGACTGGATACCCCTTCATCCAGGAGGGGAGACTTCAGGAAAATTTTAGAGGAAGTAAGATGGGAGCTTGACATAAGAGGTTTTGATAAAGTCAGGCTGGTTGCAAGTGGAGGGCTTGACGAAGAAGATATTCTAAATCTGAGAGATATTGTGGATGTTTTTGGAGTCGGAACTTCTATAAGTGATGCACGGGTACTTGATTTCTCGCTTGATATTGTGGAAATTGAAGGTAAGAAAATATCAAAAAGGGGGAAGATGTCCGGAGCAAAAAAAGTAATAAGGTGCAGTAAGTGTTTTAATGACAGAATAGTGCTGGAAGATAGAAAAGCATCAGATTATAAATGCAATAGATGTGGCAGCACTTATAAAGACGTATTTATAGATGCGGTAAATAAAGGGAAGATATTATATGATTTTCCACATGCATTTGATATACGTAATAGAGTACTGGGTCAGTTCAAATTTTTAGAGCTCTAATAAAAGAGTTAAAATTAATCAAAATAGAAATTGAAAAGGATTTAAAAAGGAATATAGAAAAGAGCTAAGAATAAATGGATAGTAATGCTGAAGCAGTAAAAGTTACAGAAGGAAATATTATTGAAAATTTTTTAAATAACTGGCTTAACATTATTATAGTAATAGCTGTTCTCCTGATTTTAATAATTGTGATAAAAGTTATAACCAGGAGAATAAAGAAGCTGGTAGATAAGAATATAGACGATAAAAAAATACAGATTAAAAAGCGGACTTATACTCTTACAAGTGTTATATCTAATTCTATAATAGTAATTGCGACAATTGCTGCACTTCTTATAATTGCTGACCAGGTTGGAATATCTATTGCTCCATTACTTGCAGGAGCAGGAGTTCTGAGTATTATTATAGGTTTTGGTGCTCAGAGTCTTATGAAAGATTTAATAAATGGAATGTTTATGCTGGTGGAGCAGTGGTTTCAGGTGGATGACAGCATAGCTGTTGGAGATATCTCAGGAACCGTTGAAAAGTTTAACCTGAAAACAACAGTAGTAAGAGATCTTGAGGGAACACTTCATTTTATACCAAATGGTGAGATTAAAATATTAAGTAATCATACATATATGTGGGCAAGAGCTGTTGTAAATGTTGGTATTCATTATTATGAAAATATTGATAGAGTAGTAAAAGTTCTTGAAGAAGTGTTTGATGAATTGATGCAGGATAAAAAATACAGGCGTTCTATAATAGAGAGGCCTGCTATACTGGGAGATGGCGGTGTAAGTGAGCTGGGGGATTCAGCTGTCATATTTACTATAGTATGTAAAGTAAAGGCCGGTGAACAGTGGACAATAGGCAGGCAGTTAAGAAAAAGGATAAAAGAGAAGTTTGACCTTGCTGGTATTGAAATTCCATATCCATCCACTAATGTTTATATAAGAAGCAGGGATTTAAATAAAAAAGATAAATAATATAAGAAGAATAAAAATAAAAAGATATAAGACAAAAATAATTTTATAAATAACAGCATATTTATTATAAAGTCTATACTGTTCAGTATATTGCTGAATTAATTATTGATTATTACACCCAAATGTTATAATATCCCTAGTGATAATAAAGGTAAAAAAATTAACTCTTTTTTTTATCTTAGTATCTTTCTGTTCTGCACTATAAAAGCAGAACCTAATTATTAAAATTAGTCCACAGGAGGATTAAGAGATTGAGAAATTATGAACTGGTGGTTATATTTGACCCAACCCTTGAAGAAGAAGCTTTAGACAAAGAATTATCAAAAATAACCTCATTAATTGAGAAAGAAAAGTGTGTAATTACTGATGTTGATAAGTGGGGAATTCGCAAGCTTGCTTATCCGATTAAAAAACAGGAAAATGGTTATTATATGATAATTTATTTTAAAGGAAACAGCAGTGTTGTTTCAGAACTGGACAGAGTAAATAAAATCAATGATAAAATACTGCGCCACTTGATTGTAAAAAGTGACGAATCTCAGGTTGAATCTTAAAATCTTAATGTGACTCTTAAGCGATGAGTCTTAAGTAACTATAAAAAATCAGAAGAAGGTGATGGTAATGGCGGCTGGTGTTAATAATGTGACTATTCTGGGTAATCTAACAAGGGATCCGGAACTCAGGTTTACTCCTAATGGAACTGCGGTAGCGAGTTTCGGACTTGCTGTAAACAGAAATATTCAGAATAAAACTTCAGGTGAATGGGAAACACAGGTTGACTTCTTTAATGTTACGACATGGTTTAAGCTGGCAGAAAATTGTGCTGAAAGTTTGAGCAAAGGAGATAGGGTTCTGGTTTCAGGGAGGCTTTCGCAGGATAGCTGGGAAGGTAAAGACGGACAGAAAAGATCAACAATAAGAATTATTGCAAATGTCGTGGCGCCAAGTCTTGAGTTTGCTTCGTGTAAACTCGAGAAAAACCCGCGGATAGAAGGAAGTGTATCAGCAGGTGCGGGTAGTTTTTCAGGTGAAAATAATATAGAAGAAGTTGATTTTAGTGATGAGGATATACCATTCTGAACAGGTAATTAAATAAGTTAAATATATCATGTAAATTTTAGTTATGTAAAAAACAAAAAAGGAGAAATTTTAATTGGCTAGAAAAAATAATAAAAGCAATAATAGAAATGAAAGAAACTTAAGGAGCGCAACTGGTTCTTCAGCGGGATTGAGGCAGAGGAGGAGGTTTTGTTATTTCTGCAGAGAAAATATTGATAATATTGACTATAAAAATGTAGGTTTGCTTGAAAAGTTTATTTCCGATAAAGGAAAAATAAGACCGAGAAGATCTACTGGAAATTGTGTGCAACACCAGAAGAAAATAGCTATGGCTATTAAAAGAGCAAGAATTATTGCACTAATACCATATTTTAAAAGATAAGCTATGACCTTTGAAAATTTAAAAGAAACAGAAATTAATAAGTTAAATCTGGCATTATTCATTCTATATACCTTTTTAGCTCTGGTTGCAGTATTTATACCAATGCTTGGAGTAGCAGGAATAATACTACTACCGGTTCCGGCTACTATTCTTGTTGCAGGTGGAAGAATCAGGGATGGTATTATTTGTGCTATTACAGGTTGCATTGCTCTGGTTTTTATGGATTTTTCGTTAATGCTTATTATGGTAATTTTAGTAATAGCAATTTCTTTTATTTACAAAGATTCTATTGATAGAGATAGAAGCAACTTACATACAGCAGGCTGTATATTTACTGCATTTTGTATTGCTGTAATATTGTATATTTTAATAAATTCACTGGTTTACAGAATTAATTTTATAGATGAGTTTATTAAAAATTACAATGCTTCTATTGATATTATTTTTGGTGATGAATTTTTTTTAATGTACACAGGTCTTTTCCCTGCTGATGAATCACAGCTTAAAATCATACTGGAGCAATTAAGAAATATTCTGGAGTTTATGCTTTATATTGTCCCCGGGTTTTTGATTTTTCTATGTTCTTTTATGAGTGTTATTAATTATATGGTAACAAGCAGGGTGCTTGTAAGATACGGGATTAACCTGAAACCATTAAAATCTTTTAAAGACTGGGATATTCCATGGTACTACTGCTGGACTGTAATTTTAGGGCTGGTACTGGTTTTAATACCTTTTAATAATCAGAGTTTAGATAATATAGCTAATATTACCGGATTTAATTTGCTTATTATTTTTGGCTCTATATATCTTGTTCTGGGAATTTCAGTAATATGGAGTTTGATGGAAAAGTTTAAAGTACCGCTTGTGTGGAGGATAATCATATTTATACTAATAGCTTTATTTTCAGGATTTATGATATTTATTCTGTCTTTTATGGGGTTGATTGATGTATGGGTTAATTTCAGAAAATTAGAAAGAGGAAAGCAAATAGCTTAGTTTTAATTAAAAGATAGAGAAGATCGGAAGATAAGAGAATAGGAGGATAATTTGAAAGTTATACTTACCAGTTACCATGAGAAACTCGGAGATATAGGTGACGAAGTAGAAGTAAAAAAAGGATACGCAAATAATTATTTAATACCAAAAGGTCTTGCAGTTCCTGCTACAGATGGTAATAGAAATCAGATGAAACTTGTAAAGCAGGCAGCTATAAAAGTCGAAGCGAGGAATATAAAGGAAGCTGAAGAACTGGCAAAAAAATTTGAAGGACTTCGGATTGCCTTTGTTGTAAAAACCGGTGAAGAGGGTAAGCTTTACGGTTCCATAACCAAT
>JAQVEM010000094.1 GCA_028697935.1 Actinomycetota bacterium | reverse complement strand
TCTCTTTCCTCAGATAAAAAGATAAAATGCATACTTAATCCAATGACTACACTGAATATAACTGCACCGATTGCTCTAGCGAAACCCAATTGCCAACCCAATACCCTGGCAGTCAGGACAATAGCCAGTACATTTATAGCTGGACCTGAATAAAGAAATGCTATCGCCGGCCCCAGGCCGGCTCCCTTTTTGTATATACCAGAAAAAAGAGGTAATACGGTACAGGAACAGACCGTTAATACAGAACCTGAGATAGATGCGACAAAATAAGCTAATATTTTATTGGCTTTAGCACCAAGGTATTTTAGAATTGCATTTTGGTCTAAAAATTGATATATGGCGCCAGCTATTAAAAATGCCGGTATTAGACTGAAAATAACGTGTTCCTTTGAATACATACTCAGCATAGCAAAGGCTTCAAATAATGGATTACGAAAACTAAGGGTTTCTACTGGAAAAAAATATAAAAATAAAAATACACTAATTATTGTTAATATTTTTAAATTATTTTTCATATGTATAATCTTTACTCCAATTATTTTTCAAAAAATTATTATCATAACCGTTAGGCTATTTACTATTAAGTATATTTGTTGCTTTTTTTGTATTACAAAGAGCTTCCCGGCAAGCGTGTGTTCTATTTTTGGAATCTTCAACAATAATCGGATCATTATTAATCCAACCGCTTAAAATACCCATCAAGACTCTGGAATATTCATCGCCTTTACGATTGATGAAATATTCACTCCAGAAACCATCCTGTCTGCTGCCAACCAGGCCTGTATCTTTAAGTCTCCTCAAATGTCTTGATACACTTGGTTGACTGATACCAAGAACATAAGTCAATTCACAGACACACATAGGCTTATATTCTAAAAGTTTTAAAATTCTAAGCCTGTTTTTATCTGATAGCATGTCATAAATCTGAGATAATCTCTCCATATCAATACTCCTTAACTATATAGCATCTACGCTATATAGTAACACTAAAAATAAATTTGTCAATATTGATTAAAAATGTTGTCTGAAAAACTTAGTGGGTAAAGTATAAAATTAGTAAACACAAGATCCTGTCTTCGAAAAATTATCCTTCTTGTTATTATGATAATTACCTGACAGTTTAAGTTTTAATGTATTATTATAATATTTTAAAAAATATATGGTATAAGCAGATTGACAGAAGTATATAATACATATACTATTAATAATATAGTTTTTTACATATTAATAATTTTCAATTATTTTTTTGGAAGAGAAGTAGATTATGAAATCCAAAATGCAACCTGATATATATGATAATTTAAAAATAATTGAATTTCCCAATTATTCCTTCTTTGTGCCTGGCTGACGTTATTTTATTACAAAATAGCGGTCGGCTATATACTCTCTTGCTAAAATTAAACACCACTGTATTGCTCCTTTTATTTTTCTCAAACCACTGTTTATAATGCTATTACTACAGTAAAGCCCTATTTATAGCTGACAAAGCTAATCACTAATGACCCTATTTTTTTGCTATATTTCCTTATAAATTCATTCTTATACGTTTTTACACATATTTGTAAACTGTAAGGGACCAAATTTATTTTGGTAAAACTCGAAAATGCCAGGTTACGTCAAAAGAGGGCCAGACAGGAGGTGAAAAAGATGGAAGATAAGAAAAAAAGACTGATGCAGATGGTATCTGCTGCAGGCTGAGCGGCAAAGTTGTCTTATCAGGATCTCGGTGAGATTCTAAAGCAATTCAATCATATTAAAGATGAAAATATTTTAAGCAGTTTTGAATACAACGAAGATGCGGCAGTATATCGAATTACTCGTGATATTGCCATTGTCTTTACAGTTGATTTTATAACACCTGTGGTGGATGATCCTTATATTTTCGGCCAGATTGCTGCTGCCAATGCATTAAGCGACATATTTGCTATGGGTGGGAAGCCATTGTTAGCTTTGAATATTACCTGTTTCCCTGAGGGGCAGATGGATGATTTAAACGAAATCATCAAGGGTGGATTGGACAAAGTACAGGAAGCCGGAGCAATTCTGGTTGGCGGCCATAGCTTACAGGATAAAGAGCCTAAATATGGTTTATCTGTCCTGGGGATTGTTCACCCTGATAAAATAATTAAAAATCATACTCCTCAAGAAGGGGATGCTTTGATATTAACCAAACCCCTGGGCACTGGTATTATCTCTACTGCCTTGAAAGCAGAACTAATCAGTGAAGATACGGCAATAGATGCCATCAACTATATGAGAAAACTGAATTTTGTCCCTGAAGAAATTTTAAATTTATCTATTCACAGTATGACAGATATAACTGGTTTTGGATTATTAGGCCATCTCAGTGAAATGATAATTAACAGAGATTTACATGCTGAAATTCGGATAAACGAAATTCCGGTTTTAACTGAGGCATATGAATTTGCCTGTCAGGATATTATTCCAGGCGGAAGTGTAGCTAATCAAAAGATTTTCTCCTGTGGTGTTAAAAAAGAAATAGAAATAGATCCGGCTAAAGAAATATTATTGTATGATGCACAGACTTCAGGCGGTCTTTTGATCTCAATAAGTGAGAAAGATGTTCAAAATTGCTTATCATTATTAGAAAGTGAGGGATTTGTTGACAGCAAAAGGATTGGAGAGATAAGAAAGAATCCTTCTAGAGAAGAGAAAATTATTTTAATTCAATAAATAAACCTAAAATAGAAAGGAAATATCTTTATGAACCTGAAAAATTGGTTTCTTTCCCGTAAAATAATAATTATTACCGGTGCCTTTATCGGTATAGCAGCAACCGTTCTGCAAAAACTTGGCAATCCAGCCAATATGGGTATCTGTGTAGCCTGCTTTGAACGGGATATTGCCGGTGCCTTAGGTTTTCACAGGGCAGCAATAGTTCAGTATATCAGACCTGAGATTATAGGGTTTGTACTGGGCTCTCTTGTTGCTGCCCTGCTTTTTAAAGAATTTAAACCAAGAGGGGGGTCATCTCCATTGATCCGTTTTGTCTTAGGTTTTCTGGCTATGATTGGATCTCTGGCTTTTCTTGGCTGTCCCTGGAGGGCACTGCTGCGTTTATCCGGTGGAGATGGCAATGCTCTCTTTGGCATCGCCGGACTGGTAGCCGGTGTCTCAATCGGTATTTTTTTTATCAGGTCCGGTTATAACCTGGGACGCAATGAAAGAACCAGACCTCTGGCAAGCTGGGTTCTGTCCTCTATTATGGTAGGGCTTTTACTCTTACTGAACTTCAGAACCCAACTGCCTACTGGAGCAGTATTTTTCAGCACTGAAGGTCCTGGCTCTCAATATGCTCCGGTATTAATAGCCTTATTGATTGCCCTGGTTATCGGCTTTATTGCACAGAGAACCCGTTTCTGTACAGTTGCAGCTGCCCGGGATGTTCTTCTTATAAAAGACACTTATCTTTTTACCGGGGTTGTGAGTTTGGTAATAGCAGCATGGATTAGCAATATCGTGCTGGGACAATTTAATCCGGGATTTAGCGGACAGCCTGTTGCACATACCAATCAGCTCTGGAATTTCGGAGGAATGGTTTTAGCCGGACTTGCCTTTGCACTGGCAGGAGGCTGTCCAGGGCGACAGCTCTTTCTTTCCGGAGAAGGGGATACTGACGCTGCAGTGTTTGTTTTAGGTATGATTTTTGGAGCAGGTTTTGCCCACAATTTTGCCACCGCCAGCTCCGGTAGTGGACCAGGTGTCTGGGGGCCTGCAGCGGTTATCACTGGATTGATTATCTGTTTATTAATAGGATTTTTTATGAGTGATTTAAGTAAAAAGAAAAAGGAGGTATCAGTATAATGGCTGAGAAACTTGATGTAAGAGGGCTTTCCTGTCCTCTGCCGGTAGTAAAAGTTAGAAACAAATTAACAGAACTGAAAGAAGGATTGTTGGAAGTATTGGTAGATACTGGAACAGCCAAAGATAACATCACACGTATGGCTAACAATAATGGTTGGAAGGTAGAAACAAAAGAACAAGGAGAAGAATATTTATTAATAATAAATAAATAAACTATTAAGCAGAAAGGTTGAATAATGATCTATTTTGATAATGCAGCAACTTCTTATCCAAAACCTGAAGAGGTTTTAGAAGCAATCATTGATTTTACTAACAATATTGGTGGCAGCCCTGGTCGGTCCGGACACAGGCTATCAATTGAAGCTGCCAGAATACTTTATCAATGCCGGGAAAACCTTGCTGAGCTATTTAATGTTTCTGACCCTTTAAAAATTATCTTTACTCTAAATGCGACAGAAGCAATAAATCTGGTTTTAAAAGGATTACTACATAGAGGAGATCATGTTATCACCAGCAGTATGGAACATAATGCTGTTATGCGCCCGTTACATGAACTGGAAAAAAATGGTGTTCAAGTGCAGGTTATACCCTGCACTTTTGATGGGGTTCTTAATCCGGAAGATATAGAAAGAGCTATAAAAAAGAATACAGCACTTATTGTTCTTAATCATGCTTCAAATGTTACGGGCACCATACTGCCTATTCAATGTGCAGGAAAAATAGCCAGAAAAAATAATATCCTCTTCCTGGTAGATGCTGCCCAGACGGCTGGTTCATACCCGTTGGACATAGAAAAAAACCATATTGACCTTCTGGCTTTTACCGGGCATAAAGGCCTGTTTGGTCCAACGGGCACTGGCGGACTTGTGATAGGAGAAAATGTAGATATTCACAAGATTACCCCTCTTAAGACTGGAGGAACGGGCAGCCGTTCTGAATCAGAAATTCACCCTGATTTCCTCCCTGATTTGTACGAAAGCGGCACACAAAATATAGCAGGAATTACGGGACTGAATGCAGGAGTCCGCTATATTATTGAAAGAGGAGTCGAAGAAATACGAGAATATGAAATATCTCTAACTGAAAAATTAATCCAGGGTTTAAAGGAAATATCTGGAGTAACAGTATATGGCAATAATGGTATCGGAGAACAGGCAGCCGTAGTTTCTTTCAATATTAGTAATCAGTCTCCCTCTGACATTGGATTAAAACTTGATGAAGAATATGATATTATGTGTAGGGTTGGATTGCATTGCTCTCCTTCTGCCCACAGAACAATAGGAACCTTTCCTGCCGGAACAGTTCGCTTCAGTATGAGTATATTTAATACAGTTCAAGAGATAGAAAAAGCACTTATGGCTGTCAGAAGAATTGCATCAGGCCAACAATAATATAGAGGATTATAAAATGACTGATT
>JAQVEM010000093.1 GCA_028697935.1 Actinomycetota bacterium | reverse complement strand
TGCTATCATATTTCTCTTTTGTCAGATCCTTTACATTACGTGTCTTCTCTTCAACTTTATCAACTACTTCTTTTGCTATCTTTTTTATATCACTTCTTAATTCTTCACCTGTTTTAGCAGTCAGTAATAATGCAATAGTCCCACCTGTTATAAACCCAATTATAAACCCTATAAATGTACCTTTTATGTTTGTTGCCTTATTGTTATTACACATAATACCTCCATCGTCTAAATAAATTTATAGTTCTGTTCTTATTATACATATTATAAGGATTATTTTTAATATATTTCAAATAAAAAATTTTTTTGATAATATTAAAAATTAAATCAAGAGAGAGTTTATATATATTAATAAGCAAATTCAAAAATAATTCGCAAATTTTTATATAACTAACATTCTATTAAAAATGCAGAAGATGAAACCGGAGAAAATAAAACCAATATATTTATATCAGTATGATTCTGAAACATCAACCTGTAATTCAACCTGTAATAGAGATTATAACCTGATAGAATCAGAGAACATAGATGATTCTATAAGAGAGTACACACTAACCTATGATTCACCATATAGCACAGGAGTAAAAATAAATGACAGAGTGCATGCCCGGTTATTTTTAACTAAAAATATAACAGGGAGCAACGCTGGCAATTTAGATAATAAAAATAATGATTACAATAATAATTATAATAATGACAACTTCGATAATAAGAGTAAGAATAATGATATATTAATTCTTATCCATGGATTTTTAACGAGTGATGTAAAATTAAAAAGATACTATTCTTTTATTAAAAAAATAAATTCAAATAATATTTCCGGTGCTTTTCTAAACCTCCCATTCCATTTAAATAGAACCCCTGCAGGTGAAAAAAGCGGTCACAGGCTAATAGATTTTAACGATTTAGATACACTTCTATTTTTCCACCAGAGTGTAGTTGATATAAAAAAACTAGTAGATATTCTCAAACAAAACTGGAAATTTAACAATATTTACATATGTGGAATAAGTCTCGGGTGCATGGTTTCTGTGATCGCAATGGCAAATGATAACAGGATAAATAAAGGTGTTTTTCTGATTGGCGGTGGAAACTGGGAAGAAGTTCACTGGAAGGGGATCTCAAGGTTAACATTAAAAGGAAATTGTATATATAAAGATAAAAAATATAAGAATAAAACAAGACGGCAGGCATGCAGAGAAATTTACGCTTGCTTTCCAGAATTTTTAAAAAAATTTAAAGAAACAAAATATAAAAAAATAAAAATTGATTCTGAAGGCCTATCTGATCCTGATTTGAAAGAAGTAACCGCCAGAATGTGCTTTCTGTGCGACCCTATAACTTTTGCAAACAAAATTAATCCTCAAAATGTTTTAATGATTAATGCTAAATATGATTTTTTCTTTAACAAAAAGTCAGTTAACCACTTATGGGAAGAACTTGGTCGTCCTGAGATTTACTGGTTAAATAATTTCCATACCACTGGTATTCTGGCTGATAAAAAAGTCTTAGCAAAAATTAATGATTTTCTATCGGGGTCCTGATTTTACCCCTGGAGCTACAGGTGAAATAGATGAATTAATCTAATCTGACTAAAAAATTCAAAATTATAATTAATAGAACCACAAAATCATCAGTAGAATCATAGAATTGCTGAACTATCAGCAGTATACATATTAAACGATAATTTTGCAGGTGTATTCTTTAGTGTCCAGCTCATATAGTTGCTATACATATATATATATTATGCATATATGCTGTTTTATTACTTTATTAATTATTATTAATCACCTTTAGATAATAATGCTCTGTCTTCTGTAAATTCTTCACCACTTATGCTTTCAAAACGTTCAAGCAGGTCTTCAACAGTAAGTTTTTGCTTTTCCTCATATTTAATATCCAGAATAATCTGGCCTTCATACATCATTACTAACCGATTGCCATGCTTGATAGCATCACGCATGTTGTGCGTTACCATCAAAGTGGTCAAATTGTTCTCTTGAATTATTATATCAGTTAGTTCCATTACCATCTTAGCAGTTCGAGGATCCAGTGCGGCTGCATGTTCATCAAGAAGCAAGAGTTTTGGTTTCTTTACTATTGCCATAAGTAGTGTCAGTGCCTGTCTCTGCCCACCAGAAAGCAACCCTACTTTATCGTTAAGCCGATTTTCCAGACCAAGACCTAATTTTTTTAGTAATTCTTTATAATATTCGCGCTCTTTGTTTGTAATACCCCATCTGAGACTGCGGCGCTGCCCGCGTCGCATAGCCAGAGCCAGGTTTTCTTCTATACCCATATCTGAAGCAGTACCCATCATAGGGTCCTGAAATACACGACCAAGCAGTGCAGCTCGTTTGTATTCGCAAAGTCTTGTTACGTCTGTCCCGTTAATAATTATTGAGCCCTGGTCTGCCTGATATACACCAGCTATACAGTTTAATAGTGTTGATTTACCGGAGCCATTACCACCAATTAATGTTACAAAGTCGCCCTTTTTAAGAGTAAGACTGACATCATGCAGGGCTACTTTTTCATTAACAGTTCTGGGATTAAATATTTTAGTGACTTTTTTAACTGTAAGCATTTACCTGTTCCTTTTCATTGATTTTTTTAAAGTTGCCAGATAAGAGCTAAACACGGGCAATGATAAAGCTATCGCAACTGTAATTGCCGTAAAAAGCTTAAGGTCGTTAGCAGGCATACCCAGTTTTAGAACAATTGCAATTATTATTCTATATACAATAGCACCCAGAACCAGTGAAACAAGTCTGCTGGCAAAATTTCTTTTGCCAAAAAGAACCTCACCTATAATTACAGATGCAAGACCAATGACAATTGAACCAATCCCCATCTGTATATCAGCAAAACGCTGGCTCTGAGCAATCAATGCACCTCCGGTCGCTACAAGACCGTTACTTATCATTAAACCAAGTATAATTGTTGTATCTGTATTTATGCCCTGTGCGCGGGCCATCTGCGGATTATTACCTGTTGCTCTTATCGCACTGCCTATTTCCGTCCCAAAAAACCAGTATAAGATACCAATCAAACAGCTAACAAAAATTATCCCAACCACAATAACAGAAGTTGTAGTATTAAGACCCATATTTTCAAAAACAGTATAGGCAGTGTCAACTTTTAGTAACGAGATATTGGCCCTTCCCATAATATGCAAATTTATTGAATAAAGAGCAATCATTGTCAGTATACCAGATAACAGTGCAGGAATTTTAAGTCTCGTATGTAATAATCCTGTAATAAGCCCGGCTCCCATACCACCAACAAAAGCAAAGCCAATTGCAGCATACGGATTGATACCCCTGGTTATTAAAACAGCAGCAATGGCTGCCCCTGTGACAATACTACCTTCCACAGTTAAATCTGCAATAGACAGTATTCTGTAAGTGATATAAACACCCATGGTTATAATTGCCCAGAGCAAGCCCAGAGAAACAGCTGCCATCAATATATGCAACATACTATTCAACTCATTTCTATTATTTTCAGATAATTAAAATTACAACATACTGCTGGTAATTTTTTTAATTTAATATTCAACAACATATTCAGCCAGATCCTCAGGAATCTCGATACCAATTGCCCTGGCAACAGTACCATTAATGGCAAATTCAAATTTGTCAGCCGATTCAATTGGCATTGTAGCCGGTTCTGCTTCGCCTTTCAGAATTTTTACAGCCATCAGACCAGTTTTGTAACCAAGATCATAATAGTCAATTCCCAGAGTAGCAAGACCACCACTGCTAACCATTCCAGCCTCACCACAGATAACAGGAGTTTTTGATTCTATGGTAACACCACTTATAATAGGCATAGATGATGCAAGCACATTATCAGTAGGAAGATATATTGCATCGCATTTTTCAACAAGAGACTGGATAGCCTGCTGAACATCATTGGAACTGGTTATAGTTACTTCTGTGTAAGTCAGACCGAGAGCTTCTATGGCTTCCTTTGCAATAGCTGCCTGGACAATAGAGTTGTCTTCGCTTGAGGTATAAATCACACCCACGGTCTTTGCATCGGGTACAAGCTTTACCAGCAGGTCTATCTGTTCTTTAATTGGATTCATATCGGTAGTGCCGGTGACATTACCGCCAGGTGCTTCATTTGATTCTACAAGTTTTGCTGCTTCGTAATCAGTAATTGCGGTTCCAACTATCGGAATATCTTTAGTTTTACCTGCAATAGATTGTGCAGCAGGGGTTGCTATTGCAAGAACAAGGTCTACTTTATTAGCTACGAAACGGTCGCTTATAGTCGAAAGGTTACTCTGATCTGCCTGTGCATTCTGGACATCAATTTCAATATTTTCCCCATCAATATAACCATTATCTTCAAGGGCATCTATGAATCCTTCTCTTGCAGAGTCCAGTGCTATATGCTCTACATACTGGATAATACCAACCTTTTTGACATCTGAAGAACCCTTACCAGTGCAACCTGCCATCATCATCAAAACCATAGCTATTACAAGAGCTGTCGTGATTATAAAAGTTACTGTTTTCTTCAAATTCTTACCTCCTTTTTATTTTCGCTGTCTTTCTAAATATTTTTCGTTGTATTATAACATAATCTATAATCTAAAAAAATTATTTAAAGATTTAAAGAATTAGTCTAAATCATATAAAACATGCTAGAGAAACACATTAGAGAAAGCCAGGATTTACAATAATCTAAGCCATATAAACTATTATATACCTGAGGTGTTTTCATAACCCACTTTTATAAAGAGCAGGGCGTAAACCTGTGTTGCTAATAGAACATATATATAAATATTTTAAACTTATTATCCATATTATCAATATACATAAATTAATGAGTTTTAAGCCTCATTTTAGTTTCTTTAAAAAAATTTACACAAAAAATTTCATATCACTCTTATTTCTTATAATTTCTTATAAATTAGAAAAAATGTATAATAATTTCCATAGTATCCAGTATTTGCTTGAGACAATTGCCAGATCGTTAATAATAGCAGGTTTAATCTAATAAGAAATTAGATGGTTAATTAGATAATGAAGCTTTATGTAAGATTTCTTTTAACGCTACTATCTGCAGCTATGCTTGTTGCTTCTTTTACAGATAGTTTTGCATTCGTCGCATGGTTTGCGCTTGTTCCGTATTTTATCGTTATATCACAGTCAAACATGCGCTCATCAATATTTCTGAGCTGGACTGCCGGGATATTATTTTTTGCAGGAATAACATTCTGGTTTACACAATACAGTT
>JAQVEM010000092.1 GCA_028697935.1 Actinomycetota bacterium | reverse complement strand
GGTATCATTGCTGGTATTAAAAGTAGAAATATAATTAATTGCTGCAGTATGAATTCAATAAGCACCTCTAAAGGGTTGTCAACCTCGCCAAATGCTTTATTTATAAAATTAAGGGTTGCTTCATCTTTCAGCATGGAATCACTTCCGAGAATAAATCCGAGTGGCATAGCGATTGAAAATATGCAGATTATTATAACAACCGGAAGCCATATACTTTTATTTTTTATAACTTCTTTTATTTCTTTATTGAAAATAATAAGTGCTTTTTTATTTTTCTTCTTCATTTTTTATTAAATCAAGATAAATTTCCTCAAGAGTTGCTTTTATTTCGTTAAAATAAATAATCCCGGCTCCATTATCTATCAGTTTTTTTATAATCATGGGATTTGTGATTTCAGGTCTCTCAACCAGCGCCAGCACCCTGTTATTATCAGTCTGGATGTCCTTTATTTCTCTAAATTCTTTAAGGAGTCCGGTATATCTTAATGCATTATCTTTGAATATAATTTCAACTCTTTTATTTTTGTCACTGTTCTGGAGTTCTGATAGGGTAGCAATTCTTACAACCTTTCTTTTTATTATACAGACTCTGTCAGAAAGGCTGGATGCCTCTTCCAGATTGTGGGTACAGAGAAAAACAGTAATCTTTTCTTCTTTCAGGTTTTCTATGAAATTTCTTACCATATGTGCGCTTTCGGGGTCAAGTCCGGCAGTCGGCTCATCCAGAAATAATATTTTTGGTTCGTGAATAAGCGCCCTGGACAGCGCAAGTTTCTGTTTCATACCTTTAGAATAAGTGCCTGCCGGATCATCTTTTCTATCCCAGAGGTCAAACATTTTAAGGTACTTCTCAATATTGCTTCTTCTTCTGTCAGAAGGAATATCGTAAAAACTGGAGTAATAATCCAGATTTTCATAAGCAGATAGCTTTTCATACATTCCGGGAGATTCGGTCAGAAGCCCAATTATTGACCTTACATACTCACTATCACTTCTAATATCCCTGTTGTCTATTGTTATCTTTCCCGAGGTCGGTGAAATAAGTGTTGCAAGAACCCTTATTGTAGTAGTTTTACCGGCTCCATTTGGTCCCAGAAACCCGAAGATTTCACTCTCGCCTACATCAAAAGAGATATTTTCAACTGCAGTAATATCTCCAAATTTTTTTGTAAGGTTTTCTACTTTTATCATGAACTAAAGTTTATATTAACTTTTCTATAGTTTCAATAATTTGCTACCCTGTAGTTAGACAGGCCAGTATTTTCTTTAAGTTTTATTTAGAGAGGGAGAAATATTCCAGCTTGCTTTTTATTATCCTTATTGCTCTTTTATTATCCGGAAGCAGAAAGATTATACGGGAGTAGAAAGGGGAGGTGTGATATAAAAATGCAGGATATAAAATTCAGAATATAATCTTAAATAATAAAAAATAAGAGCAGAGGGGGTGAAGATCCTGGCTATTGAGGAAATTATTATTATAATATTCCTTTTGTTATTTTGCCCTGCTTCTAATATAATTTCACTTATAATCTCACTTAAAAAGATTAAAGGCGGATAGTAAAATAGATCGGATTTTTTAAGTAAAGTTTAGTCTGCCGTTAAACCACCAGACTTCAGTCTGGTGATGGATAGGCTTTTCTCTATTTATAGAAGGGAAGAGAAGCCCCTGACTTCAGTCAGGGGAGTTTCACTAGATTTGCCAGTAAGATTTGCCAGTAAAATTTGCCGGTAGTTTTATTAGAAAGAATTATCAACAATATTTAAATTGTCTGGTTATCGGTTATATACAGTTTTAAGGATTATTAGAAGGGCATAAGAAAAATTGTGAAAGGTTGAAGTAAAAATGAGCGCATTAATCGGGACAAAAAAAATAGATATACTCATGATAGATAATTATGATTCATTTACTTTTAACCTTGTTCAGTATCTCGGAATTCTCGGCGAGAATATTATAGTCAGAAGAAATGATAAAATTACACTTGATGACATTATAAAAATGTCCCCCTCAAGAATAGTAATTTCACCGGGTCCGGGAAGACCGGAAAATGCCGGTATGTCAGAGGAAATAATAAAGCATTTTTATAAAGAGATACCTATTCTCGGTGTATGCCTCGGGCACCAGTGTATCGGAGAAGTATTTGGAGCAGAAGTAGTAAATTCAGGAGTAGTTATTCATGGTAAAACATCTAAAATTTACCATGATGGAAAGGGTATTTTTGATGGTATTGAAAATCCTTTTGAAGCAGCAAGATACCATTCGCTTATTTTAAAGAAGGATTCAATCCCTTCTGAACTTGAGATAACTGCCCGCACAGAAGATGGCATTGTAATGGGAGTAAGACATAAAAAGTATAGATTGGAAGGAATACAATTTCACCCTGAATCTTTCCTGACTCCGGTCGGGCTGGAAATACTTAAAAACTTCATAAATTTATGAGAATCCTTTCCACAATTACAACCATAGATCTGGAAATAAAACCGCAGGATGTTGCCTGTAAATTAAAAGACTCTAATTATCTATGTTATCTTGATAGTAGCCTCTCTGACAATAAATATTCTAAATTTTCATATATTGCCTGGGAACCGGAGTTTGTTATAAAAAGTAAAGGTTACAAAAATGAATTCATAGGCCTCTCTTCTGGAGTTAAGTGCGGCTCCTACCAGCATCCATTATTTTTCCTGAAACAAAACATTAAAGAATATATTTATAACTCTCATGGAGTTAAGTCAGGCAATATAAACGCAGTAAACACTGTATGTATAAGCGAAGGGAGGGCTATAAGGGGCGAAAAGGTAATTAGAGATAGAGAGAAAATCCGGCATTTTAAACTCCCTGATTTCAGGGGAGGTTTTATAGGTTATTTCTCATATGATTTAAAAAATTATATTGAAAAGCTGCCTTCAAGAGCAGTAGATGATATGGAGCTTCCACTGATTTATCTATTATATTACGATAAAGTGCTCGCCTACAGCCATCCTGATAGCAGGTGGTATTATATAAAGAATTTTACATTAGCGGAAAAAAATAGTGAGTGCGTAGATAATCCTGCTGAAAGCTGCTTTGAAGATAATTATATTAATAAAGATAATTATCTTAACTTAGAAATCGCAGATGAAGATTTAATAATGATGGTTAATGTAAGCCTTGATAATATTCTAAAGGTTTTAAAAAAGACAGAAGATAAAGATAAAGATAAAGATAAGGATATTAATAACAGAGAAAAAATTATTAATAAATATTTTGGAAGAGATATTCCTGATATAAAACTTCGTTCAAATATGACAAGAAGAAGTTATATTAAAAAAGTAAATAAAATAAAAGAATATATTCACAACGGCGATATTTATCAGGCAAATTTTAGCCAGAGATTTGAAGCAGCTCTACCTGTAGAGCCGATGGATCTTTATTATATATTAAGGGATAAAAATGCCGCCCCATTTTCTGCTTTTCTGAAATTTCCGGAGTTCTGTATCGGCAGTTCATCACCTGAAAGGTTTTTATTTTTAAAAGGCGATACTATAGAAACAAGGCCGATAAAGGGAACAGTGCCGAGGGGAAAAGATGCTGCAGATGACTCTAGGTGTGCAGCAGAGCTGGAAAATAGCATTAAAAACAGAGCAGAGTTAAATATGATTGTCGACCTTGAGAGAAATGACCTCGGAAAATTCTGCTACTACGGTACCGTTAAAGTTACCGAACATGCTGTGATTGAAAAATATGCAAAGGTTTTTCATTCGGTATCTACGGTAACCGGAAAGGTAAAGAAGGGAACCGATGTTTCTGATATAATAAAAGCGGCCTTTCCGGGAGGTTCAATAACAGGCGCGCCAAAAATAAGGGCAATGGAAATTATTGATGAGCTTGAACCGACGGCAAGGGGGATTTATACAGGTTCGATAGGTTATATAGGGGTTGATTCCACAATTGACCTGAATATTGTTATAAGAACATTTGTCATTAAAGAAAATAAATTTTATTATAATGTAGGCGGGGGAATTGTAGAGGATTCAATTCCGGCGGATGAATACAGGGAAACTCTTGATAAAGGGATTGCGCTCGAAGAAACATTGAAGTTTTTTACTGGAAAAAATTTAAGAAAATTGAATAAAAATCAGAACAAAGCAGGTAAGAAGACTGAATAAAAGGCTTAACAAAAAATAAGCGAGCTTCAATAAAGATTGAGAAAAGATAAAAATAATAATAAAAACCAGTTTAATAATTTAAAATTAGTTGAGGTTTAATATGTGTAATTATGTTTTTATAGATGGCAAATATATCTTCAGCCAGAAAGCCAGAATATCTGTTAAAGACAGGGGATTTTTATACGGGGATGGGCTTTATGAAACATTGAGAAGCTATAAAGGTTCTGTATTTATGCTGGATGAGCACATAGACAGGTTATTCCATTCGCTAAAGATTCTGGAATATAATATTCCCTTTAATGAGGAATATGTGCGGCAATCTGTAATAAAAACACTGGCTAAGAATAACCTTGAAAAAAAAGATTCATATATAAAAATAATTGTTACAAGAGGAATACACAAAAAAGACCTCTACTTTAGCAGCAATTACAGGCCCTGCCTCATTATAATTGCTGAAAAGCTTGCTCCCTGCCCTGAGAAAGATTATACAGATGGTATAAGCATTGTATCTTCAGTGGTAAGGAGGCCTTCTATCGGAAGCCCGATTTATACTCACAAACTGATTAATTATTTTGAAAATCTTTACGCAAAAAATGAGGCTTACTCAAATGGTGCCGGCGAGGCGATATTTCTTACAGCTGACCATCTGGTGCTGGAAGGCGCTTCAAGCAATATCTTTTATGTAAAAAGAAATACAGTTTATACTCCTCCCACCACACAAAATATTCTTCCGGGTGCGACCAGAAAAGCTGTCATTGGACTTTGCAGGGAAAACGGTATAAGAATAAAGGAGAGAAAAATTCACTACAGGGATTTTATCGGTGCTGACGAGATATTTAAGACAAGCTCTGTTGCAGGGATTGTTCCGGTAAAGAAAGTTGACAGATTTGGGCTGGATGGCCAGGTTCCGGGCCCCATTACAAGAAAAATTATGGAATTATTTAAAAATAAAGTATGTAAAGAGTGATTTTTATTTTTAAATTGCTCTATTTAGATATACAGGGAGGTTATTAAAGAAGATGTCTGGTCAGCGAAGGTTGATAATATATCTATTTATTGGACTTACTATATTATTATTTTGTTTGATTGGCTGTAAGAATGATATGTCAAAAGAAAAGTCAGGGAGTG
>JAQVEM010000091.1 GCA_028697935.1 Actinomycetota bacterium | reverse complement strand
CACTTGGTATAAAACTTCCCGGGCAAATTGCTGTTCATGGCTGGCTTTTAATGGGAGAGGAAAAATTATCAAAATCAAAGGGGATTGTACTTGATCCGGATGAAATGTCAGAAAAATATGGAGTGGACGGTATAAGGTATTTTCTTACACGGGAAATCTCATTCGGGCAGGATGGTTCTTTTACTGATAAAGCTTTTGTAAGAAGATATAATTCAGATCTAAGCAATGATATCGGTAACCTCGTTTCAAGGACCATTGTTATGATAGAAAAATATAGAAATGGCATAATACCACATAGAACAATGAATCCGATTTTTAAACAAAAATGGGACGAAATAAAAGAAGAGGCATCTGGATTTATAAAGGATTTTAGATTTTCTGATTATCTTGCCAGTGTCTGGGAGTTTATTAATATGGCTAATAAACATATAGAAGACAGCCAGCCGTGGAATCTTGCAAAAAACGAAAACGAGGAAAATAATAAAAAACTTGATGCTGTGCTTTACGAAGCAGTGGAAATAATAAGACTATCCGCTATTTTACTATCACCTTTTATGCCGTCGGCCTGTCAGAAAATATTTTCTCAGCTTGGTATAAGTAAAAATATCGAAGAGATATCTATTGAAGAGGAGGGAGTCTGGGGTAAGTTCGAAGGCGGAACGAAGGCTGGTACAAGGGAAATATTGTTCCCGAGAATAAATGAAAATTAATAGTTTAATAATCAACAATGAAAAAAGATAGATAAAAAGGCTGGCAGTCTGGTAAACGGAGCGAACCCGGTAAAGTAATATCATCAAATTAAAATTTGTGAATAAAAAAATTTGTTGGTAAAAAATATCAGGTTAATAAATTTGAGGATAACAAAAATAAAAATAGAAAATAATATATGGAAAATAATATGTATTTTATAGACACGCATGCCCATATTGATATGCTTAAAAAATTAAGTCCCGAAGAAGCAGTAGCAAAGGCTGCCAGCGAAGGTGTGAAATATATTATAAATGTTGGCGCTGAACTTGAGGGCAGTAGAAAATCAATAGAATTTGCCCAAAAATTTCCAGGTGTCTTTGCAAGTGTCGGTATTCATCCTCATTATGTAGAGGGCTTTGGCAGTAAGGAAATAAAGTTGCTTGAATCATTAATACAGGGAGAGCTCACAGGCTACGACGGGCACAGCGAAAGTGTTAAAAATAAAAATGGAGAAGATGAAAGCCAGAGTGTTAAAGGTGGAAAATATAAAAAGGTTGTGGCAATAGGCGAAACAGGCTTTGACTTATATAGGAATTTAAGTTCCGCCAGTGATATGGAAAAAGCATTTATATCCCATATAGAGCTGGCTTTAAAATATGATATTCCGGTAATAATTCATGATAGAGATGCTCACAGGCAAACCATGAATGTTATAAAAAGATATACATGCAATAAAAGATTTAGAGCTGTTGTGCATTGCTTCTCGGGAGATATAGATTTTGCAAGGCAGTGTCTTGAGCAGGGATTATATATTTCGTTTACAGGGGTAATTACTTTTCCTAATGCCGGCGATTTAAAAAAAGTAGTAGAAGAAGTCCCTCTTGAGCGGATTTTTATAGAGACGGATTCACCTTTTCTTGCACCGCAGGCGAAAAGAGGTAGTGAGAATTACCCTGGCTTTGTTAAGTATATCGCTGAAAAGATTGCAGAAATTAAAGGGTACAGTATTGAGGAGGTTGCTGATATTACTTCAAAAAATGCAGAAAGTTTCTTTTCTTTAAAATAAAAAAATTTTTAAAAATGTATTCACATTATATAAGCTCTCCCGGAAATACAGCCAGGATTCTAAGCAAATATGGAATAAAACTTAAAAAAAGACTCGGGCAAAATTTTCTGATTGATACCAATAGTGCAAAGAAAATAGTTAGATGTGCGGGTGTTAACTCTAAAGATATAATTCTTGAGATAGGGAGCGGGATTGGCAGCCTTACGCAAATTATTTTAGGAGAAGCAAAAAAAGTGGTATGTGTTGAAATAGATGAATTACTCGTCAGAGCATTCAAAGAAATTTTCAGTGAGGATCTAAGGAAAGGTGCAGAGGGGTCAAAATTAGAATTGATACAGGCTGATGCATTAAAATTAAATTACTCCGATCTGGTCAGAGAATACGGCATAAATAAAATTGTTTCAAATTTGCCCTATAGTATTGCAGCAACACTTTTATTAAAAATTCTAATTGAAGCCCATAATCTGGAAGGATTATTTTTTACTATACAAAAAGACATAGCAGAAAGGCTTATAGCTTTGCCTGGAGATAAAAATTACAGCTCATATACGGTTAAAGCCAGTTTTCTAGCAGATTTTAAATTTTGCTTTCAGATACCGGCTAATTGCTTTATTCCGAAACCTTTTGTTGATTCAGAGGTTATAGAAGTTCACCGGAAGGAAAATGAGCTTCTAAAAGACCCTGATTTTGATATTAAAGATTTTTTTGATTTTATAAATGCCTGTTTTTCCCATAGAAGAAAGAAGCTTGTTAACTCATTATCTCAAAGCGGTAGTAGATATTGCGATAAGACTGAATTAGTTATAGAATTGCTCTCCGGAATTAATAAAAACAGGGATATAAGAGCTGAGGAATTAACTCTTGATGATTATATTTATCTGTATAAAGAGCTGAATACCTGATACTATGTAAATGTGTTATTATAAAAAAGAAAATATTAGAAAAAACATAAGTAAGCATATTATAAAATAAAAATGAGAAGAATTATAAAACTAAAAGCTTCAGGAAAAATAAATCTTTACCTTAATGTTGAAAAAAATGGTAGAAATGATGGATATCATGAAATAAAGTCTATTATGCAGAGCATAGGCCTTTCCGATGAATTAACTTTCGAAATAATAGAAAAAGATACGGGTGTTAAACCTGAGGGGAGAAATGGGATTTATATAGAATGTAATAATGAAGATATTCCACTTGATGAGAAAAACCTGGTTCATAAAGCGGCAGCACTGATTATGGATATGTATAATTTAAGTAAAAAATATTCTGTAAAGATTAGCATAGAAAAACATATTCCTGTATGTGCCGGATTGGCTGGAGGCAGCACAAATGCTGCTGCAACTCTGGTTGCACTGGATAAATTATTTAGTCTTGGTATGAAGTTGGATGATTTAATTAACCTGGCAGGTAAAGTAGGCTCTGATGTTCCATTCTGTATTAAAGGTGGAACAATTCTTGCTACAGGAAGGGGAGAGAAACTTTCCGAGTTGCCGCAACTGCCTTTTTACTGGGTTGTACTTGCAACCAATGGCAAAAAGTTTTTAACAAAAGACGTCTATAGTAAGTTCGATCTTGTTGGTGAAGAAAAGAAGTCAATGCACAGAGAACTGGTGAACAATATAATCGAAAGAAATTTTACCAGTTTCTTCAGGAATTTACAGAATAGTCTGGAAAGTGTTGTAACAGCTGAAGATAAAAATATCCTGACAATAAAAGAAAGAGCATACGAGCTCGGGGCCATAGCTGCCCAGATGACAGGAAGCGGTTCAACAGTATTTGCATTCTGCGATGATTTAGCGACTGCAACCAGAGTATACGAGGGGTTAAAGCCAGCATCTTCAAAGGTCTTTCTGACACACACAACACCTGGCAGTCTGACCATTTATGGATAATAGTCATTAATATATATTTCTACTAAATTATCTGCCGGCCTATAAATATGCATAAGAATTTGGCGAATACATCAAAAGTGTAAGCAGTTATAGGAGCTGTAATTGCAGGATAACGATGATATCACAAAGATTCATTCTAAGCAGTCACTGTTATTATTTTACATCCCAAAACATTGAAAAAAGACGACCACTTTTATGATAGTAAGTACCAAACATAGTTTTTAAAAGGCTATAAAACACTGGTTGTAAACACAGCTTTTAAATGGTGTATGTAAATATGTACTTAAACTTACATACCTAAATTTATATACTTAAATTTGAACTTTAGGCTGTTCTGGTATAAAATTTATTAGCCTTCTAGCCTTATTGGGGAGTAGCCAAGCGGTAAGGCAACGGGTTTTGGTCCCGTGATCGGAGGTTCGAATCCTCCCTCCCCAGCCACTTTTAAATGCAGGTTTTTAGTTATACAAAGTCTATCTTTAAGCTTACTCCGGAGTTTTGATAAGGGTTATGCAATTTATCTGCTGGTGTAGATTCTTTACGTTTGTTTATATCTTTTAATATTGTTTAACATTTAATTTAAAAGACAATTTTACTACTGATATAAAATTAACCTTCGGTTTCTTTTGTAAGCAGTTGATTCAAAAAAACATCTACAAGATGAGGGTCAAATTGTGTACCCTTACATCTGCTCAGCTCCTCAATGGCAACTTCTCTGGGCACAGCTTTTCTATAAGGCTTATCATTTACCATGGCATCGTAAGCATCGACAATGGATATTATTCTTGAGGTTACAGGAATTTCAAATTCAGACAGACCATAAGGATAACCTTTACCATCCCATCTTTCATGATGATGCAATATAGATTTAGCTATATGAGCAAGTTCGGGAGTAGATAATGTTATTCTGTAGCCGATTTCTGAATGTTTGCTCATAATCTCCCATTCTGCTTTATTCAATTTATTATTTTTAAAAATAATATTATCAGGTATACTTATTTTCCCAATATCATGTAACTTTGATAATAAGTCTAATTCGTCAAGTTCTGCATCGGATAAATTAAGTATATGACCAAGAAGTAAACTATGTTTTCTAATTCTTTCAATATGCTCTTTAGTTTCACAATCCTTTTTTTCCAGAGCTTTTCCAAGTGAAGCTATGATAGAGTTGTGGGCACTTCGACTTTCTACAAGCTTATGTTTGTACATTCTATCTTCAGCTTCTTTTAATAATTTTTCAGTATCTCCCCGTACCTTTTCTTTAGTAGCAACTCCAATTGATATACTTATTACCATAGTATCTGTGCTGCATTCCTTGCATTTTTTGATTACTCTGTTAACTATTTGCATTGTGGTAGAGTAAGATGTGTTTGGCAGCAGGACGCTAAACTCATCACCTCCCCATCTTGCAATAATATCTTCCTTTCTAAAGCAAGATTTGAGTATATCCGCAATTTTTATTAGAAGCTTATCTCCATATGCATGGCCGAACGCATCGTTTATTATTTTTAATCCATTTGCATCCCCTATGACCAGGCTTAAAGGCATCTGGCGGCTGGCATTTAGCCTGTTAAGCTCTATATCAAAAAAAGCTCTATTATAAACACCGGTTAACTTATCATG
>JAQVEM010000090.1 GCA_028697935.1 Actinomycetota bacterium | reverse complement strand
GAATCGGGTATCAGTCGTGGAATGGGGTTCCGTGATTCAAATCAGTATTTACTGGGATTTGTTCATATGGTCCCAGAAAGAGCGAGACGGAGAATTCTTGAAATTGCCAGAGTGCAATTATCTGATGGGTCATGTTATCATCAGTATCAACCTCTTACTGGAAAAGGTAATAAAGAGGTTGGTAGTGGTTTTAATGATGATCCGCTCTGGTTAATTGTATCAACCTGCTCTTATATTAAAGAGTCAGGAGATTACTCAATCCTTAGCGAACAGGTCAGTTATGCTGATGATGTTGATAGTAAAGCTACTCTTCTTGAACATCTTTTCTTATCTATAGAGTATACCCTAAAAAATCTCGGTCCGCATAAACTTCCTCTAATAGGACATGCAGACTGGAATGATTGTCTGAATCTAAATTGTTTTTCAAAATACCCCGGACAGAGTTTTCAGACTTATGAAGATAAACCCGGTGGCGTTGCTGAGTCAATTATGATTGCAGGGCTTTTCCTCTATGTATGCCGTGAACTAATAGATCTATCAGGCAGAATTAATATGAATGATAAAGTTGATGAACTGGAAAAACATTATGAGCAAATGAGTAGAGCTATTGAAAATCATGGCTGGGATGGTGAATGGTTTCTACGGGCTTATGACTATTATGGGAAAAAAATAGGTTCCAGTGAATGCAATGAAGGGAAAATATTTATTGAACCTCAGGGGTGGTGTATTATGGGTGGTGTTGGACTGGAGAATGGGATGGCAACGAAAGCCCTGAAAAGTGTAGAGAAATACCTTGCGACTCCTGATGGAATAGTGTTACATCAGCCTGCATATACACGTTATTATCTTAACCTTGGAGAAATATCTTCTTATCCACCCGGATACAAAGAAAATGCAAGTATATTCTGTCATAATAATCCATGGATATCCATAGCTGAAGCTATAATGGGTAATGGTGATAGAGCTTTTAGTTATTATTTACGTATCTGCCCCAGTGTTAAAGAAGAAGTTATAGATATTTATCGTTGTGAGCCATATTGTTATGCTCAGATGATTGCAGGCCCTGATTCAGCTACGCCCGGTGAAGCAAAAAATTCCTGGCTTACAGGCACAGCTGCATGGTGTTTTGTAAATATATCACAGGCAATTCTCGGAATAAAACCAGACTATGACGGTTTAATAATAGACCCATGCATACCGGTAGAATGGAAGGAGTATAATGTTACACGATTTTTCCGCGGGATAAAATATAATATTACAGTGAAAAACCCTGAAGGAGTTAATAGAGGAGTAAAAAGTCTATCTGTTAATGGGAAGCCTGTAAAGGGAAATCTGATACCAGTAAATAGCGTGGAAGAAAGTGACGTTCAGGTAATTGCAATCCTTGGTGACTAAGGGTCGATACCTCTAAAAGTTTTAAATAATTTTAAAAACTATTATAATAGTCTTTCTAAATACAACCATTATTTTAGTAAGGAATAAAAATAAATGACAGCAAAGTTTAAAAGAGATTTTTTATTTGGTGCAGCAACATCATCTTATCAGATAGAAGGTGCTGTGGATGCTGATGGAAGAACCCCTTCAATATGGGATATTTTTTCAAAGATTCCCGGTAAAATTTATAATGGGGATACAGGAGATATTGCATGCGACCATTATAATAGATACAGAGAAGATGTAGAATTAATGGGGAATATAGGAATTAATGCGTACAGGTTCTCAATTTCATGGTCCAGAATTTTCCCCGGTAAAGGGGTTTTTAATTCGAAGGGGATGGAATTCTATAAAAATCTGGTTAATGAACTTGTTAAAAGAAATATAAAACCTGTTGTTACTCTATATCACTGGGATTTACCGATGTGGGTATATAATATGGGTGGATGGCTGAATAGAGATTCTGTTAAATGGTTTACGGAATATGCAATTAAAATATTTGAAGAGCTGGGTGAATCTGTAAAATTATGGATAACCCATAACGAACCACTCTGCGCATCAATTTTTGGCTATTATGAGGGTAATCATGCCCCCGGTCATAAAAATTTGCAAGAAGCTCTGAAAGTTGCACACCATATTTTATTATCACATGCATGTGTAGTTAAAGAATTCAGGAAGTTTAATTTCAAAAATGGAGAAATTGGTATAACTCTTAATCAAATTCCTGTATATCCTGCAACTAAATCAGAAGAAGACATGGAAGCAGCTTTTATACGTGATGGTTATTTAAATAGATGGTTCCTGGATCCTCTTTTTAAAAATTCATATCCTGAAGATATGAAAAAGATATATGAAGGTCTAAATGTTAATTTTGATTTTATAGAAGACAGTGATCTTCAGGATATATCAATAAAAAATGATTTTTTGGGGATAAATTATTATTCGCGCGAGCTAGTAAAATTTTCACCAGATTCTCCTCTGAGGTTTAAAGGAGTTAGTGGTAAATTTCCAAAAACTGAAATGGGATGGGAAATAGTCCCGGAGGCTTTATATGATCATATATTAAGGTTGAGGAAGGAGTATACAAAGATACCCATTTATATTACAGAAAACGGAGCTGCATTTAATGATAGGGTATTAAAAAAAGTTGAAGTACGTGATGAAAAGCGTATAGATTACCTCAAGAGGCATTTGATTGAGGTTGCAAAATTAAATCAGAAAAGAATGGATATAAGAGGATATTTTGTGTGGTCGTTGCTGGATAATTTTGAATGGCAATTTGGATATTCAAAGAGATTCGGGATTATTTATGTAGATTATAAAACACAGGAAAGGATTTTAAAAAATAGCGCATTCTGGTATAGAGATTTAATAAAAAGCAGGGTAATAAAATGAAATGTTGCGGGTAAGATATGACTGAAAAAGAAAAAATGTTATCCGGAAAGTTGTATTTTTCAGCTGATAAAGAGCTAGCAAGAGAAAGAAATTATGCCCGGAAATTATGTTATGAATTCAACAGAACCAGTCCATTGAAATATGGTAGAAGAATTAAGATACTGCAAAAATTGTTCAGGACAGATAATAGATGTCATATAGAATCCCCCTTTTATTGTGATTATGGATATAACATTAAATTTGGCGAAAATTTTTATGCTAACTATGGTTGTGTAATACTGGATGTAAATTTAGTAAAGATAGGAAACAATGTTCTTCTGGGACCATATGTTCAGATATATGCAGCCTCACATCCTCTTGACTGTAAAAAAAGAAACTCCGGACTTGAACATGGCCTTCCGATAAAAATAGGTGATAATGTATGGATTGGCGGGGACACTATAATCCTTCCAGGGGTAGTGATTGGAAATAATTCAGTTATAGGCGCAGGCAGCGTTGTGACAAAAGACATTCCTTCAAATGTACTGGCTGTAGGGAACCCATGCAGAGTTATAAAAGAATTATAAATTTTTTTAAACGCTCTAAAATTTTTTATTTATAAAACAAAAAAATCAGGAGAATAACTTGGATTTCTATAGTCTTAATGGGAAATGGAGAATGAAAGACACCGGTGGAAAGCACTGGATTGAAGCGCAGGTCCCGGGGACGGTTTTTTCAGATCTATTACGTGAAGGGTTAATAGAAGACCCTTTTTACAGAGACAATGAAGATAAAGCTATAGAGCTTTCATATAACGATTATATATATACAAGGAAATTTAATATTACTCCCTGTATGTTTAAAAAAGATAAGATTCTTTTATATTGTGAAGGACTGGATACCCTTGCAGAAATTAAAATCAATGGGAGGTTACTGGCTAAAACTGACAATATGCACCGGCGTTATGAGTTTGATGTAAAGGCATTTTTGAGAGAAGGCAGAAATGATATTCACATAACATTCTATTCTCCAACAAAGTTTATTGAAAAAATGCACAGGAAAAACCCGCTTATGATAAAAAAATCTAATGAAACAATGCCTGGATTTTATTACCTGCGTAAGGCGCACAGTATGTTTGGATGGGACTGGGGACCAAAAATTCCAGATTCAGGTATATGGAGAAATATTGGTTTAAAGTTTTACAATTACGCTCGTCTAGATGATGTATATATTACTCAGAAACACAGACAGAATAAAGTGCATCTTGGTATCAGGGTTATGTTCGATACATGGGTTAAAAAAAAGTTCAATATTGAGGTTTTAATTACCAGCCCGGCGGGTAAAAAGATATTTGAAAAACTTGAAGTAAATTATCCCGATATCAGCTCAAAATATCCAGATAATAGCTGTAATTTTAACTTTGAAATAAAAAAACCGGAACTCTGGTGGCCAAATGGTTATGGAAAGCAATCTCTTTACAGGGTAAGAGTAGATCTAAAGGATGAAAGTGAAACGCTTGACTCGAGAGAATTTAGCATAGGATTAAGAACGCTGAATATAAGGCAAAAAAAAGATAAATGGGGGGAGTCATTTGAGTTTTTAGTAAATGCCACGCCAGTTTTTGCAAAAGGTGCAAACTATATAATAGAAGATAATTTAATGTCTCGGTATTCACGGCAGCGAACCGAAAGGCTTATAAGAGATTGCGTTAAAGCAAATTTTAATTGTATAAGAGTATGGGGCGGGGGAATATATCCGGATAACTATTTTTTTGAATTGTGTGACGAGTACGGCCTTATAGTCTGGCAGGATTTTATGTTTGCATGTGCCGTTTATCCTTCAGACAAAAAGTTTATTGAAAATGTAAAAAAAGAACTGGAAGACAATATTAAAAGGATAAGAAATCATCCATGTGTTGGTCTGTGGTGTGGAAATAATGAAATTGAATGGATTATAAGTATGTTTGATGAAAAACAAATGGCAGCAGAATTACAGATGTCCCGGTCTTTAATATCGCTTAAAATGAAACGAATAAAAAAAGATTACATAAATCTTTTTGAATTGATTATTCCCGAAATTGTAAAGAGGTATGACCCGGAGCGGTTTTACTGGCCTTCTTCTCCTTCATCGGGAGGGAAATTTGACAATCCAGATGATGAATCAAGAGGAGATGTTCATTACTGGGATGTATGGCATGGGATGAAACCATTCAATGACTATCGCAATCATTTTTTTCGTTTTATTTCTGAATTTGGATTTCAGTCATTTCCGGGTATAAAAACTGTAAAGAGTTTCACAATTCCCGAAGACAGGAATATATTTTCATATGTGATGGAAAAGCATCAGAAGAATGGCTCTGCGAATGGTAAAATACTTTTCTATCTTTCGGAAACATTTAAATATCCGGAGAATTTTGAATCTCTTCTTTATACGTCACAGATTTTACAGGCTGAGGCCATAAAGTATGGCGTTGAACACTGGAGAAGAAACAGAGGACGGTGTATGG
>JAQVEM010000089.1 GCA_028697935.1 Actinomycetota bacterium | reverse complement strand
ATCAAGGAACCTGTTAAACATTAAAGAGTTTAAAATAAGTTAAATAAAAAATGAGAAAAGTATACTACGACAAAATTAGCGAGATTTCAAAAAATGTTATATCGATGGGCAATCTAGCCCGTAATGCTGTATCATATTCAGTAAAAGCTTTGCTTAATTCAGATCCTGATATGGCCCAAAGAGTAATAAATTCAGATTATAAAATTGATGACTATGAAATTTTGATTGAAGAAAAATGTATTGTACTTCAGGCAGAACACCAACCTGTAGCAGCAGATTTAAGGTATATACACTCCATCAGTAATATAATCATTCACCTTGAACGGATTGGCGACCTTTCTGTTAATATTGCTAAAATTGCCAGAAATCTGTCTAATTTAGAAATGCAATATCTTGATAAAGAAATGAAAGAATCATTACAGGAAATGTCTAACTCTGTAAAGCTATCCCTGGATAAGGCCATTAAAGCATTTAAAAAAAATGATTTTAAACTGGCCTCTGAAATTGATAAAATAGATAATGCTATAGATGATATCCAAAAAACTATCGTTAAAAAATTATACCATTCAGCATCTAGCAAGAAAGAAAATATTAATATTATTGCAGATTTATTTCTGGTAGCAAGATATCTTGAAAGAATCGGAGACCACGCTGTCAGTATCGGTGAAAGAGTCCAGTATTATCTAACAGGGGATTATACTGTTTTTCACAGTGATGTCTAAAGTTTCTTTATCAAATTCACCGTATTTTATTTATAAATCATAATTAAAAACATTCATTATCCCTTAACTCACAAAACTCATGCTCATATTCTATTTCTATAGTAGAATGTATGGGATTCATAGAACTTATAATTTCTCTGACTTTCCTTTTTATCTCCACTATCTTATCTACTGATGTGTTATCTTTAACCACAATATGGACAGACAAAACGTTATTCAAACTATCCATAGACCATACATGAGTGTGATGAACGCCAATAATTCCTTCTATTTTGAGAAGCTTATCTTCAATTTCCTTTATGTTTATTCCTTCCGGCACTGCCTGTAAAAAAATGGAAAATGTTTCCTTAAGATTAATAATCACTCTATATAAAATATAAATCGTAATCAATATTGATAAAATAGGATCTAACACAGGAATACTTTTAAAAATCATTACAATACTGATAATAAGAACCGCTGCCCACCCCAGAACATCTTCAAAAAGATGCAGGGACACAATTCTTTCATTTAGTGACTTTCCTTCCCTTACCCGCAATACAGCTATCCCATTTACAATAATACCTGCCACTGCAAAAAACAGCATTCCTTTTGCATTTAGCTGTTCCGGGTTAAATAGCCTGGGAATTGCTTCGGATAATATAAAAACTGAGCCTATTATTAATATTAGACAATTAATCAATGCCGCAAATAAAGAATATCTCCTGTAACCATATGAATACTTCTCATCTTTTTTCTTTCTTGAATATCTTTCCAAAAACCAGGACAATCCAAGTGAGAAGCTATCTCCCAGATCATGCAAAGCATCAGATATAATGGCAATACTATTAGTCCAGAACCCACCTATTATTTCAATAATAGTAAAGCCGAGGTTTAAAAAGAATGCCACTTTTATATTAGACGCACTATCTTTTTTATAATTATTTTTATCATTAATAACTTTTTCCATAAAGCTTTTAACTCATTCAGACAATCAGGCTATTTAAACTATAAACTACAATAACCCGACTTTAATTTTATCAGGTTTATAGCACTTTTTAAATTTACTTTAAAGATTAAAGATTAATATATATTTTAAAATATAATTTAATATCTTCTTATATTAATAGAATTATTAAAATTTTAAAATCAAGATAGATTAAAATAAAAATATTGACAACTATTTAAAATTATTATAAATTTTATATAATTATTTTCATTAAAATGTTAATTAAAAATTAGAAGCGTTGAAGTTCTCTTTAAATGTGGACGCTTGAGGAGAACAGAGCGAATAGCGTAACCGGCTAATCAGGCCGGTTTTTTATTTTAAACTTATCTTAAAAATTTATTGCTATTTAATGAGAAATGAAAGATCAAAATTTAAAAATTCTGTTAACATCATTTTTAAAATTTATTATTAAAGTTTATAAAAAATGTTCTGGCAAAATACTAATTTTCTCATTCCATTTTTATCAATAATTTTTATTTCTATACCGGGTACCTTTTATATATGGACACATAGAAAAGGATTGCAGGATATTATAGGCATAGGGATTATGATTCTTTCCACTATCTGGTTAACAGCATATATATTCCAGCAATGCATCACAATAAGTTACTTAAAAGTGCTTTTTGATAAGATCCAGTATACTGGTATCCTTCTTCTTCCGGTTGGATTATTTTTGCTTGCTGCCAGATATGTTAATTACAATAAAATTTTTAAAATAAAATATATTCTTCTTATCTGTACCCTGCCAGTTGTAACTGTGTTTCTCACCCTGACAAATGAAATTCATAATCTTATCTGGACCGATGCCAGAGTTGTATTATTTGATTCTTTCAATATGGTTGTTAAGAAATACAATACCATGTATTTTGTTTCTACTTTCTATTCTTTCGCTTTGACTCTGGCCGGTATAATCATAATTATCATAGACATAATAAAATCATACAGAAATTCTGATGTACAAAAAAATAAATGGAAAAATCTTCTTCTTGTCCCGTACTTATCAATTCCCTGGCTTATAACACTTCCAAAATACCAGGGTTTTAATCCCTTTCCATTCATTATGGAAACCCCTGTAATAATCGCGGCTTGTACTCCTATCATTATTGGTTTTCTTAATAAAACAAAAATAAGAGAAATTATGCCTGTTACGTTTGAAACCATTTTTGAAAAAATGGATGATGGAGTAATACTTGTTGATAAGAAAGATAATATTTTAAAATTAAACCAGGCTTCCCGACGAATATTTAACATCCGTCCTAATGAAGTAGTCGGAAAACCGATTATTAACTTATTAACCAGATTAAATGAAAGTCCGGATGCTTTTCTCGAGAATGAAGACCTAAAGATAAAAAATAAAGGTGGTCAGTACTTTTACAATGCCAGACAGACAGAAATAAAAAATGATAGGGGTAAGCTTCTTGGCAAGGTTATAGTATTAAGAGATATAACAGAGATACGAAAAGCAGAAGAGGAGATAAAACACCTGAGTTTCTACGATAAGTTAACCGGTGTTTATAATAGAGCTTTTTTTGATATAGAGCTTAACAGGCTAAATGCCAGCCGTCAGATGCCTTTAAGCCTGGTCATAGGGGATGCAAATGGATTAAAAATAATAAACGATGCGTTCGGCCATGCATATGGAGATAAGCTTCTAATAAAAATTGCAGATATACTTAAATCCTGCTTTAGAAAGGAAGATATTATTGCAAGATGGGGAGGTGATGAGTTTAGCGTCCTGCTGCCAAACACATCTTACTCTACCACAATGCAAATAGTTAACAGGGTAACCAAAAAATGTAAGGAATGCAGCACAGATACTATGGTAATAAGTATATCAATTGGAGTTGCTACTAAAGAAAAGGTACGGGGAGATACTGAAAAATTATTAAAAGAAGCTGAAGATAGAATGTACAGACATAAGCTTGTAGAAAGTCGAAGTGCCCACAACTCTATCATAGCTTCACTTGGAAAAGCTCTGGAAAAAAAGAACTGTGAAACTAAAGAGCATATTGAAAGAATTAGAAAATATAGTTTACTTCTTGGTCATATACTTAATTTATCTGATGCAGAACTTGACGAATTAGACTTATTATCAAAGTTACATGATATTGGGAAAATAAGTATACCTGATAATATTATTTTTAAAAATAATAAATTGAATAAAGCAGAATGGGAGATTATGAGCAAACATTCAGAAATAGGCTACAGAATAACATTATCTACTCCCGAACTTGCTCATATAGCTAAATCTATATTGCATCATCATGAAAGATGGGATGGTAAAGGTTATCCTTATGGTCTGTCTGAATTTGAAATTCCTGTAACTTCAAGAATAGTATCCATTGTTGATGCTTACGATGCCATGGTAAATGATAAGCCTTATAGAAAAGCTGTATCCAGAGAAGTTGCTATTGAAGAGCTGAGCAGATGTAAGGGTACACAATTTGACCCTCATCTTGTAGATGTTTTTTTGAATCAACTGCTTACAAAAGAATACGAAGGTTAATTTTATATCAGTAGTAAAATTGTCTGTACTATCTAAGCTTGGTGTTTACAGTTTAGCTACCTCCAAGCATAAAATATTAAATATTATTTTAAGGTGAAATTGATAAAAAATCACCACATTTATATAAAAGTTCACAGGGTTTAGAACCCCTGGTTCTATAGCCCTGATGTGTTCTTTGAAAATTATAAAAATATAGGTAGTTATCTAAATCATTCTGTAGCTCTTCTAAGCTATAGTATGTCTTTTTAAGTAGGGTAGTCTGGTAGAATTCCTCCAGTATTGTTCTTCTTAAAACCTATCTACAAATCCACTTACCCAGGGGTGACGTACCTTAGTATAACTATGTTTAATATTTTTTGATTTCAGGTATTCTTTGGATGCGTGGTATCCACCTTCCCAGTGGTGGTATATTCCTTTCCATTGTCAGAAAGAATTCTTTCTACATATATGCCCATACTTTTAAAAATATCTATAGTTTTAGAGATAAAATCAACTGATGACTTTACGCTTTTATCAGTATATAGATATGCACACCCAAAAGAAGAATATGTATCTATAGCGCTAAACTGATAAATCCTTCCTATACCTTTTAATGTGCATACATAAAAGGTATCTACAGATATTAGATAACCACTATAGTAGTATCTATCCTGGGTAGAGTATCTTACCCAGTTTTCTTTGCAAGATAGGACCAATCTTTATTTTTGCTGGTATATCCTCCAGGGCAAGTAGCCTATCTATTCTTTTATTTAACTTATGCCTTTTTAGGACATTATATACTGTAGCCTGGCATACTATGCCACCAAGCTCATTTGCAATTCTGGCCGGACCATATGTGGGATACTTTCTAGCCAGGGCAAGTATTTTCTCTACAATATCAGCTCTGGTAGAATTTGGCATTTTTGGTTTAGATCTCTTCTTTTCATACAGACCATATGTTCCGTAAAGAGAAAATCTTTTTAACCATTTGTAATAGTAGGACCTTGATACCCTTGCCTCCATGCAGGCTTTTGAAATGTTACCCATAAGATTTTGCCCTTAGCAGTAAACTAAGTTTGTGATTAAAGATCATCTGGTCTTTAGTCATCACTACCTCCTTTAGTATTTGTTTTCTAATAATCAAATATTTTAAGTTGGAGGTAGTGTTTTATCTATCAATTTTATCTATATTTTTATATAGTTTT
>JAQVEM010000088.1 GCA_028697935.1 Actinomycetota bacterium | reverse complement strand
TAAAATAGATTTAATGTACTCAAAATAATAACTACTGCTCATTATTTCAATTATAATAAGATATTTCTATCTATTGATTTCTGAAATATCATAAGCTATTCTATATCCTGGTCATAATATTTATAACATAGATTTATTCAGGTTGTAAAGTCTATTAGAATTCAGGGTGATGGATTTGAGATTTGTAGATTATAAATGTAAAGATTGTAAAAATATTACCGAAGTAGTTATTACTGGTGATAATAACACCATAATAAAATGCAGTAAATGCGGAAGTAAAAATATGGTAAGAGTATATTCACCTGTTGGAGTTAAAACTTCTACCAATTCCAGAGAAGATGACTATTCCAGTAGCTCCTCATCATGTGGCAGTTGTATGGGGGGAGACTGCAGTACCTGCTCTGGTAACAGGTAATAAATACGATCTTAAGATAATGTTATGATTATAAAAAGGATAAAGCTTTAAGATTATAACAATAGTATTAACAAAGAATTTTGGTATTTTTCGATTAGAATAAATTTTTTCAGGGGAATTATAAAGCATGCTCTGGTTGACCTGTTATTATGTTTAGATGATAGTATCAGTGAATTTTATTAATTATTAATTATTGTGAGATGTCTTAGGATGGCTATATTAGAAATAAAAAATTTAACCTTGTCTTTAAATGGGAGCCCTATACTTAGTAATATAAATTCAAGTTTTTCAGAAGGTTATATTCATGCTATTGTAGGCCCAAATGGAGCGGGAAAGACTACTCTTGGCTATGTGATAATGGGAATTGAGGGGTTTAGAAATTTTGATGGAGATATTTTATTTAAAGGCGAATCAATTAAGAACCTCAGTGTAACTGAAAGGGCAAGAAAAGGAATAACACTTGCCTGGCAGGAACCTGCAAGGTTTGAAGGGCTGACAGTAGAAAAATTTATTATGTCCTCGGCTAAAGAAAAGAAGCTCGAAGTGGTTAGAGAAGTACTGACAAAAGTTGGGATGGAACCGGAAGAATATATCGGAAGGGCGGTTGACGAAACTTTAAGTGGTGGCGAAAGAAAAAAAATTGAACTTGCTTCTATACTTGCAATGAAACCCTCCCTTGCTATTCTTGATGAACCTGATTCGGGGATAGATATTGCATCTATTGAAAATATATTTGAAGCCATAAAACTTTTAAAGTCAAATGGTACTACAACAATATTAATTACTCATAGTCTAGCTGTTCTGAAGCGGGCTGAACGAGCCCTCCTTCTATGTAATGGTTATATAGTTAGAGAAGGAAGTGTTAATGAAATAATTAAATATTTTGGTAAAAAGTGTCTTCCCTGTGTTCATAAAAATGAACCGGAAGACTTTGATTTAAAGAAAGATGAATCCAGGGTTAAATAATAATACTAAAATAATTCTAAGAATGATAAACGAAAACAAAAAAAGAATATGGGTAAAGTTATGGTAATAAAAGACGATGAACTTTATTCAATAGCAAGAATAGCAAACATAGATTTTGCACTCCGTGATCCAAACACTGCAAGACTGATAATTAACAAGGACAGGGTAATTGAAACAAATACTGTTAAAGGGCTTACTGTTAGTTCAGAGGAAATAAAAGATGGCGTTAAGATAAATATTTCTCTTGCTCCGGAAACAAAGGTAGAAAATCCAGTTCATCTTTGTTTTGGGGTTACTCATAAAAAAGCTATTCAGAGGATAGTGCTTGATATAGAAATTGGCGAAAATTCACAAATTGTTATTTTCTCCCACTGTGTTTTTCCAAATGCTATAGATGTAAAACATATAATGGATGCGAAAATAAAAATAGGAAAGGGAGCGACATACTCTTATCTTGAGAGGCATATACACAGTGAGGAAGGTGGAGTAACTGTTATTCCAAAATCAAGGATTACCCTTAAAGAAGGGGCAAGGCTAAAAACAGAATTTGAGTTATTAAGTGGCAGAGTTGGTAACATCGACATGGATTACGAGACTGTATCAGAAAAGAACTCTGTTATGGAAATGACCGCAAGAATAGATGGAAAAGGAAAAGATATTATAAAGATAAGAGAAGTCGGTAACCTTGTAGGTGAAAGCTCGAGAGGGGTTCTTACCTCAAGGGTAGCTGTAAGAGATAAGGCCAGAGCTGAGATATATAATAAGCTTGTAGCCACCGCTCCTTACGCCAGGGGTCATGTAGATTGCAAAGAAATAATCCAGGGAGATGCTGTAGCAAGTGCAATTCCTATAGTTGAGGTAGCGAATCCAAAAGCACGCATAACACATGAAGCATCTATTGGGAGCGTAGATGCCAAACAGCTTCAGACACTGATGTCAAGAGGGTTAACTGAAGAAGAGGCAACTGGTTTGATAATAGAAGGTCTTCTTAGTTAGGCTGACTTAAAAGAGTAGTAGAGTACATAAGCAGAATTAAGATTCATAATATAATTTAATTAATATTTTTCTATTTTTCCATATTATTTCCATAGATTAATTTTACCAGATCCAGGATTTTTTCTACTTTACTATGATTTATTGATAAAAGTTTTACCAGGCTATCCACTCCAAAATTTAAAAGGTCTTTTACTAAAATGATATTGGAATCAAAAAGCCTTTCTTTTTGTTTATCTGAAATTACAGGCAGGATGTTTACAGGATAAAGCTTTTTTGATTCGATATAATACTGAAGATTTTCATCTTCCGGATATTGCCACGCCATGATTTTTAAACCCACACAGCAGGCATATTTAATTGCATCTGATGTGCATTTCGTATTGGTAATCAGCCACGCTTTGAACTTACTGTTCGCTGATTCATTATTTTTTACATGAGCTTTACTTATATCCATAAATCTGCTGTTTAAGTAAAGAGTGGTTTTCACATCTGATTTTGTACCCGGTGAGTTATGATACTTACACTCAATTAAATAAATTGTATCTCCCTTTTTAGCTACAACATCAACCTCGTGTTCAATACAATAGCCTTTTATAATTTGTCCTACTTCCGCATTGTAGCCATATTCTCTTAAAATTTTTGCAATATATTGCTCAAAAACAAATCCATCAGGTCCCATATCCATAACAGCTTTTTTGAGTGAATATTTTATTGCTGCTTTTGGCTCACTTTTTTCCAGTTGACGAAGAGCTCTGTTATAAATCTGCGCAGTGGTCATATTATTTTTTATTGCTCTGGTAAGTTCTTTCGCGGTACGGGTGGCTATTTCTTCTGAAGCACCTGCTTTTATTAATGATAGTTTTACTTTTTCTTCGCTGTATGGTTCTGTAGTACCATCTGCTTTAATAATATTTTTACTCATAGCCACTCATATAATGTTATTAAGAAAATCTAATTTCACACCAACCCTTAAGTAATATACTTTTTATTATAATAGGAAAAGGATATATTTTGTACTCCTGATATCAAAATTCAGGTAATAAATAAACAAGGCATACCAACGTCTGTAAAATATACTTTAGGGGTTTTAATATTTCAAAAACTAAGTATTTTTTAAAAAATAAAAATACTAAAGCATAAAAGTAAAAAACCATCCAGAAAATATCAAATAGATAGTGAGAATGTTATTGGATTATCTTTCAAACCATCCCGATATATACCATCTAAAAGGAGAATTGTTCTTGATAGAAGCTTACGAGATCAGGGCTAAAGAGTAGGATGATTTGTTATAGGCTATAAAAGTTTACAAATATAAGTAAAAACGTTGACATAGATTAATATTTATTTTATAGTATAAACGATTACGTAAACGTTTAAATACATATAATTATATACTGTTAATGTAGTTTATAATTAGCTATGGTGATATATAGTAATTATAAATTTATGAATACAAAAGATAGTTAAAAATTACAGAAAAGGAGTTTAGCTATTATGAGTAAATGGGAAATACCACCTAAAGGTGGGCATATGGAGAAACCAACTGGCATTTATTTTCAAACTATGAATGGTCATCAGATTGATGAACGGCTCAAAGAAAATGATGTTATAATTATTCCGATAGGGAGCACTGAGAACCATGGCAAAAATGCTTGTTATGGTGAAGATACCTTTTTGGTAACAAGATTAGCGGAGCAGGTTGCCCAGACGACAGGATGTACAGTTGCTGAGCCGATATGGTATGGTTCTCATCCATTTCACCATATGGGAATGCCGGGCACGATTCTTGTGCCAGAAGAAGATCTGGCAGCTTATCTTCGCGCCATATTTGCGGGTTTCTGGAATACTGGGTTCCGAAAGATGATACTCCTCAATGGGCATGGGCAGGATTATGTAATACCACTTGCAATACATCAATTTGCTAAAAAATATCAGGTGCCTTCTATTATTGTTGGAGTTAACTGGTGGTTTATTATTCCCGAACATATTCGTGACAAGAAGCATGGAGGACCATTTGAGACTCAGTTTGTTCATGGTGATGAAGTAGAGACATCTTATTCACTAGCACTTTTCCCTGAATTAATTGACCAGAAATATGCTGAAAAGTCGACTCCGATGAAAATATTTCCAGAAGGCCACATTAATAAATCTGGTAGTGCTTACCACGATGAATCCCCAATAGACTTCTGGTTGCAAGTTGGTGCTTCAGCAATTGAGGTCGTATCCACTCCTGAAGGTGTTGTCGGTGATGCTACACTTGCAGATCCAGAAAAGGCTCGCCCGGGTTGTTATGCAATATTGGACTATGTTGAAAAGCTGATTAATGACATATTGAAGATGTATCCAGCTGGGAAACTACCACCTATAGAAGCAATGACTATGCGTAAAAAAGAAGATATCGAAGCAGTTATCAAAGGCCCATTAAATGGAGGCAGACATATTTATACGCTGGGCTATCCTACATAATAAATAATAAATAATATTTGGAGGTGATACTTTGAGTAGCGAAACAGTAAAAGCAGTGGTGATGACAGAACCTGGGAATGTTGAAATTCAAGAATTTCCTTTCCCCAAAGATCTAGAAGCAGGTGCTGTAATAGCAAAAATTGAAATGGCTGGTATCTGTGGTACGGACAAACATGCTTTTGATGGTGATGTTACACTGTATGGTGGGACAGAAGCTGAGCAGGATATGGTTTACCCTCATGTACCTGGACATGAAAATTCTGCAATAGTTGTAGAAATGAATGGTAAAGGTAGTGATATTGAATATTCAGGAAAAAATTTAAGAATAGGAGATAGAATAACACATTGCCCAAATGTAATTTGTGGACGTTGTTGGTATTGCAGACGTATACATGCATTTCCCTTTTGCTCGAATCATCAAGGTATTGGCATGACATATAGTAGTTCAGAATATCCTCATATTATTGGAGGTTGGTCTGAATATATTTATCTTCCACCTAAAGCCTGGATATATAAAGTAAGCGAAGAATTGACAATTGAAGAGACAGCATTGTCAGAAATTTTTGTTGTTTCTGCATTACTTGACCGTGCAAAGATGTATAGCTCTGTGGAGGCACGTGGTTTTAACTTTGGTGATACGGTAGCTGTACAGGGCCTTGGTGC
>JAQVEM010000087.1 GCA_028697935.1 Actinomycetota bacterium | reverse complement strand
TGCTTTCTATAAAGCAAAGTGTGGGACAAAACCGAAATAAAGAATTGATTATTTTACTTTAAGTTTCTGCTTATTCCACTGTTTATTAAATCTTTGTTATCCTGGTGAATAAGATAAATCATCCATATGCATACGCCAGTAAAAATACTTCTGAAAATATTAACAAATTTCGAAGAATCATAAAAACGGTTAATAAATGGAATAATTCCAGTTGAATATACAAAATATTTATGGTCTATTGGTGCCAAAGTAAACTTTGTCACAAGATCTCCCCAGTATATCAGCATAATCATGAGCAGGCCAAATTGGAACCAGTTGTAATAAAGAAGCGACTTTCTTCTTACAAATAAAATTACTAAAAAAGGAATAGCCCATAGCATATACTGTGGGTGAAAATAACAGATGCCAATATAAGCAAGGAAAATTATTGCTCCATAATTTAAAAGGATGTCAAAACTCTTGTTTTCGATGTGCAGAAAGCTCAACACTATAATTGTATAAACCGCAATAAAAATAAATATACTGCTGTGAGAACCTGTTACAAGATCGAGTTTTGGTGACAAAAGAAAATCAAAATGTTCAGTGCCGAGTAATGTAATTATCAGACTTTTTGAAAAACAAAAATAAGAGAGAAGCTCAATTCCCACCAGCCCGGATACACCTATTAATGATAATGTAATATAATCTTTTTTTGTTCGCGCCAGATAGAATACGAGTACCGGAAGAATCATTATAGGGAAAAACCTGAGCGCTATACCAATTGCAAGAACAAAAAGAGACCAGTATTTTCTATCATTCTTTGCCAGCAGCAAAGCAATCAATGTTACAAATATGGCGATAATGTCGTGGCGGGCAAAAATATACAAAACAAATATTACTACAGGATTAAATACCCAGAATTTGAAAACTTCTAGTTTTTTCCTGGAATCATTATCAAAAGTTAACCGTAAGATTAAAAACATACAGGCTAAATCAAAAATAAGATAAAGAACTTTAAAAAGAGTAAGCACAGTAAAGACATTATAAGTGCTATTGAAGGCCATCCATGATGTTAATGTATCTTTTTCCAGTAAAACTGGAAATATTTCATTTACCGCCGGAACTATTGATTTTAAAATGAAAAGATATGAGGTATGAATTATATTTGTTAATAACTGCTGAAAATCATACATAAAGTTACCTGTTGCAATTGTTTCAGCAGCGCGCTGGTATGTTGAAAGAAGGTCTCTCTGGAAGAAGAATGGCATAAAAATAAACCTTATAAGTATTCCTATAAGAAAGTATTTATAAAGAGCTTTTAAGGATTTTTTATCTTCAAAAATTTCTTTTGTGACAATAATACTGACAACTCTTTCAAAAAAAGATTTAATCTTCACAAAACAAAACTCCACTTAAAATTTATCTTATCCTATCTTTATCTTTATTTTTTAATTAATAATAGGCGAACAAGATAGGTAATTAAAAATTTATTTTATAATATTTAATACACAATTGGTAGAATAACGTCTTTAGTATTATATTTATTGCATCTATCTTTGTCTATTTAAGCCGTGGCCAGCCTTTATTCTTCTTGCCAATATGCAGTACCCCGAAGAGTATAAGTATTGTCAGGATACCCCCAAGTATACTGGTAATCATAGTAGTAATATCTTTAGTGAAGTAAATAAGATTTATAGCTACAGATAATATACTTGATGCACAGAATCCCCAGAATCCCCACTTCTTCCACATAAAAAGTGCTATTACACAAGCTATGTTAAATATCGCAAGTGCAATAGAAACATAAAATACCCAGAGAGGAGTATCAAGGAGCATCTGAATTTGAGACAATTGCTCTGCAGGAATCTGGCCGGTATATGCCGGGTTCTGGAGTAGCTGGACAAACGTATCACCTCTAATTATGTTTAAAAGATTTGATAGAGCTGTTATTGAGTTTGTTATAATTAACAATACCAGCCACGCTGCCAGGCAACCGTGACGATTTTTTGTTTCATCCATTTTATCTTCTCCCATTTTGATGTAAGCAATAAATCGATATTATTATAACGTTTTTATTATATATACCTTAAAACCTATAATTTTAACCGGTTTTTTCAAAACATATAATTTTACTTGTGACACCACTTATAATTTTTTGAGTATTATTCATATCTTAAAGCATCGATAGGGTTAAGCTTTGCAGCACGCATTGCCGGATAAATACCAAAAAATAATCCTACAATTGTAGAGAAAACAATAGCGATAATTACAGGTTGTGCAGTAATAGATGTTTTAAGAGGAGTAAATGCATTCAGTATTGTAGATACAAATATAGCAAACAGAATGCCTAAAATTCCGCCAGTAACGCTTAAAACAGTACTTTCCACCAGAAATTGAATAAGTATATCTCTATTCTTTGCCCCTATTGCTTTTCTTATTCCAATCTCTCTTGTTCTCTCTGTAACCGAAACAAGCATTATATTCATTATACCTATGCCACCAACAAGGAGAGAAATACCTGCAATACTTGCGATAACAATTGTAAAAATCCCGGTTACTGCGCTGATAACATCAAGTATTTGTGTTTGACTTTGAATCATGAAATCTTCTTTTTCTCCAAATTTTATATTTCTGTGCTTTCTCAGTATTGATCTTATTTCTTCCGTAGCAGCATTTATATCTTTATCGCTAGTACTCTGGGCAATTATCATATTGTATGAATCAAGGCCATATAATTTATTAAGAGCAGTTGTAACCGGGATAATAATAATATCATCCTGGTCAATACCAAACATATCTGCTCCTCTTGCTTCAAGTATTCCTATAACTTTAAAATTTTTCCCATCAATTCTAATTATTTTTCCAACCGGATCTATTTTACCGAATAATTTTTTAGCAGTTGTCTTACCGATTACTGCTACGTTTGATGCATTTGCAACATCACTTTTTTTGAAAAAATTACCTTTTTCTACATTCATATTGTAAAGCTTCAGGTAATCTTCTGATGAAGCACATATAGTAGTACGGCCACTTTTATTTAAATAAGTGACGGTAGAAGAATTATAAACAATAGGAGCAACTCCACTTATTAGAGTGGCCTCTCTTTTGATTGCCTGGACATCATCTGATTTTAATTTAGGCTGTTGTCCACCCAGTATTAATTGTAATCCAACATCCTCTTCTCGTTCAGGGTTGCCCGGAGTTATTATAATTAAATTAGAACCTATATCCTGTATACTGCTAACCACTGACTGTTTAGCACCTACTCCGATTGATATCATTGCCACTACAGCTCCCACACCTATAATAATGCCCAGCATGGTAAGAAATGAGCGCATTTTGTTTAAGAATAAAGCCTGGAAAGCAATTTTTATATTTTCTAATAATCTTCTCATAGTTTTAAATATAACTGTCTATTACCATACTGTCTTCAAGTTTTGGCATGTTTTTTAATTGTTCTTCTGCAGATATCTGATCTTTAACTTCTTCATGTTTATAAATAATACCATCTCTTAGATAAATAATTTTGTGGGTATGCATTGCTATATCCAGTTCGTGAGTAACCAGAATTATAGTTTTTCCTTCCCTGTTTAGCCTCTGGAATATCGCCATTATTTCTTCACCTGTCCTTGAATCCAGATTTCCGGTAGGTTCATCTGCCAGAATTACAGAAGGTTCATTAACAAGAGCTCTTGCGATTGCAACTCTCTGCTTTTCTCCACCCGATATCTCATTTGGCTTATGTTTTATTAACTCTGTTAGCCCGACAGATTCAATTGCATCTAATATTTTCTTTTTTCTGTCTCCAATCTTTTTAGTGGAATAAATTAATGGGAGTTCAACATTGTCATATATAGTTGCTCTTGGAAGAAGATTGAAAGTCTGAAAGACAAAGCCTATTTCCTCATTTCTTATATTTGCAAGTTGATTATCATTAAGTTTGCTTATATCTATGTTATTTAAAAAGTATTGTCCGGAAGTTGGCACGTCAAGACAACCAAGTATGTTCATCAGTGTGGACTTTCCAGAACCGGATGGACCCATAATTGCAATAAAAGCACCTTTTTTAATTTCCAGGTCTATTCCGCGCAGAGCGTTGACTCTGATATCTCCTATTCTATACACTTTGGTAATACCAATTGTTTTTATTAAAATATCATTACTGGTTTTTTCTATATTTTCAGTTTCCATTTATTAATTCCATCCGAAGATTAAAATAACTTATTAAAGCTTGATCTTTAACGTTTGATTATTGTCCTTTATTCTATTCAAGTACATTATTAATTAGCTTCAGACTCCAGGTTATCTTTAATTGCATTAATATAATTAATTGAAGAAATTAAGATGGTATCTCCTTCGTTTAAACCGGACTTTATTTCGATAAAATCATAATTGGATGCACCGGTAACTACTTCTGTTTTTTTAATACTCCCATCTTCAGAAACAAGGTTAACATATGTTTTTCCATTTTCTTCTATTATAGAATCTATGGGGGCATATAAAACATTTTTTGAAATTGCTTCAGTTATTTCCAGATTTGCTGAAAGACCATATATGAGCTCGGGAGCATTTTCTCTGTCAGGTTTTATAATAAAATCAAATGTAACCACACCACCAGTACTGGTTGGGATTCTGGATATTTCAATTATCTTCCCTTTGAATGTAGTTTCAGGGTAAGCATCAAGTATTATATCTACATCCTGTCCTGTCTTAAGATTAACAACATCTGTCTCGTTTATTTCAGCTTTTATTATAAAGTCATTACTTATTATGGAAATTGCATTCATTCCGGGGCTTGCGTACTGACCTTCTTTATAAGTTGAAGCCAGCACTATTCCATCATAAGGTGCGTAAGTTATATTATCCATATCAAGCCTGGCAAGCTCGAGACTAACTTCTGATAGTCTGAGTTGCGTTTCTGCCTGCCTTATATTTATGGCTGCAGCTTCGATCTGACTTTTAGCAGATTGTGTGCTGGAAAGATTTGACCAGTATGAAGTTGATTGACCCAGAATCGATTGTTCATAAGCGATTTCAGCGGATTTTACTGTTGATCGGCTCTGTACTGATACTGAATCGTAGTTAGCTTCTGCAGAATCTACATTAGCCTCATATTGAGCCAGTTGCGTATCAGTAATTAATGGATTGCTTTTAGCATCATCTTTAGCTTCAGCAAATAATTTTTTTGCATTTTCAAGAGCCACTTTTGCACTTTTTTCTGATTTATCAGCCATATTGTTCGCATTTTCCAGTGCTACAAGTGCACTACGGGTAGATAGTTCTGCCTGCTGTGCACCGGTCTCTGCGAGCTGTATTGCTATATGGTTTGCATCAAGTGCCTGCTGGTAGTTTAATTTTGCAATAGAAAGGGAATTTCTGGCTGCGTTTAAGTTTTCTTCAGCCTGAGCGATAAGTAGTTCCTGTCTGCTATTGTCTATTTCCAGCAAAACATCGCCCTTTCTAAAAATATCATCTTTCTCAAGGGTATATAAAACCTTACCCTGAGTAACCAGCGAGTAATCATTTTTATCAACACTATCCACGTAACCACTTGTAGTAATGGTCTGAATAATATCTCC
>JAQVEM010000086.1 GCA_028697935.1 Actinomycetota bacterium | reverse complement strand
AGGATGTTTTTCAACGATTATTTTTAATTGCTGCATTAAAATTCTCTCCTTTTAGTTTAATAAAATGATTTACAAAACAAACTCATCAATTTTAAATTATAATAAGATCATTAAGCATCTATATTTTATCGCTTAAGGCATTTTTATACAAAAGCATCCAATGGAAACTAAAACTGTCAAATTGTAGTTAAATATTAAATTTTAATAATGATTATAGCTCATTACCTCATCAGGGTTTTTTGCATCTACAGGAATTACCCAGACATAACCGAAACGGATTACTCCAGGTATACGCCCTTGGAAAACATAGGGGTCAGGTAGTAACCGTTAGCAAATATAGAAAAGGAATGAATGGGATGAAGAGGAAAGAAATGTCATAGAAGGCCTGGCTGAATATGATCTTCCAGATATGTTTAGACTGTTGAATGGGTATGAAAAAAATGAATTCAGCTGGATACTTTCCCGGAAGGGAGCAATCATTGCCAGGAGGCGCTTTGACCATATTTTTGCCTCTAAAAAATTAAACCCTATGGCATGCCACTACCTGCATTATTTCAGAGAAAACCAATTGAGTGATCATTCAGCTATTTAAGGAATATTTAGCTAACATCTAAAGTTGATCTTTATCTTAATATTGAAAAGTATTCGTAAATCCTACGGTTAAATAAAACAAATTAGTTACCAATATGATAATTATGAACCCATCTTATTTGTTTTTATTATTTAAATGGGTTTAACTATGGTTTATTTATTTGTACACTTTACTTTTATTAAATAAATATATATAATAATAAAAAATATATTAATTTGAGGTTACTATGAATAAAAAGATTTTTTGTATTTCTGCTTTTCTAATACTTGTCTTGATTTTGTCCGGTTGTACCAGCGGAAAGCCTACTTTACCGGAAATGCCAACAGATGAAGAATTGATAAGGGGTGTTATAGATGATTTTTTCTCAGCTTTTGGTGATATGAAATGGGCACTTGCCAGAGGGTATTGTGTTGAGGGAACTGAGTTTTATAATGCAGTTGTAGCAGAGGAAGAAGAAATTGAGGATAAGTATTCTACATGCAACGAGCTAATCCTCGATTTTTCTTTTGATGTTTCAGAAGTAGATATAGATGGGGATGAGGCACAGGCTTATGGCTATATGACCAATATTAGAACTTGTGATGAAGATGTGGAAGACAATAGCGATGATGCTACTATCAGTTTACAGAAAATTGATGGTAGTTGGAAAATAACGGATATAGGTTAATAGTATAGTAATATAATAATATAAAAGTCTCTATTATTCAAAGACAGGGAGGCTGAAGAATGTGAGAAAGCCGAAGAGTAATAGCATTTCAATATTGTTCAATTCTAGTGATATATTTAGTTAGGAGGTTTATCATGCGTACAAAGATATTCTACATCTCTGTTTTTTTAATATTTGTCCTTCTTTTATCTAGTTGCACCGGTGAGCTACTTACCGATAAAGAATTGATAGTAAAGGTTATAGAGGATTTTTTCTCTGCTTTAAGTGAACAGAAATGGGATCTAGCTAAAAGCTATTGTGTCGACGGATCTCTTGCCTATGCGGCGGTTGATAATGTGAAAAAAAATTTAGAAGATTTATCTTCTCAATGTTTCATCGCAACCATTAATACTTCAGCTGACATTTCAAAAGTTGATGATATTGTTGGAGATAAGGCACTGGCTTATGGCTATCTGACCATAGTTACAAAATGCGATGGTAAAGAAATTCCCGGTGGCGGGAGTATGGAATTTAAGTTCGGTTTACAGAAAATTGGCCATAATTGGAAATTAATAGGATGGGCGCCAGTATATTAGTACAGAATTTCCTCTTACTCCAGGACTGAAAGATTGAAGGATATGAGAAGGCTAAAGTGCAATTCGAGCATACAGGGTAGGGGTTGACCCATATTACTTTTAATGTAAACTAATCTATTGCTATACTTCCCTGCCTGCTTTGCTTTTATCATTTAAATAAATATAATTACATATTAAAGATATGTAATTAGGAGGATCATCATGCGTAACAAGATATTCTATGTTTCTGCTTTTTTAATATTAGCTCTTCTTTTATCCAGCTGTACCGGTGGAAAGCCCACTGTACCGGAAATGCCAACAGATGAAGAATTGATAAGAGGTGTTATAAAGGAGTTTTTCTCTGCTTTAAGTGAACAGAAATGGAAGCTAGCTAAAAGTAAATGTGTCCACGGAGATAATGCCTATAAGCTTGTTGACAATTTAGAAAATGTTGTTGCCTCATTGTCTTATAAATGTAACAACAACGTAACCCTCAATTATTGGCCAGATATTACAGACATTGTTATTGATGGTACAGATGCACATGCTCATGGTTATCTGGCCATAGTTTTGAAATGTGATGGTCAGGTAGATCCCAACCATAGCAGAGCAGGGAATGGTGATATCAGCTTACAGAAAATTGGTAGTAATTGGAAATTATTGAAGATGGAGCCAATAAAGTAGCACAGAATTTCCTCTTGTTTCAGAACTGAAGAATTAATGAGATTTTGGAGATGGTTATAGTCTAGTTTTGCCAGTAATGGGAAAGGTATTTTAACATCCTGACATCTGTATAGTGCCCTGAACAGTAACGGATAAATATGGAACGACTGGTAGCGAGAGCGTAAAGATTATTGCACAACCAGGTAGCTAAGAATAATATCAACCTGTAGTTGTAGTGTCAGGGCAGTGTAGTGAATGAATTGTTAATGTTTTATCTAAATTGTGCAGGCGCAATAGTTTAGTAATAATTAAATTGTTGTGCCTCCCGAGGTTTTATATCATATAAATTTAATAATTTCGTCTGCTTGTTTTTTCTCAATATCCGGTAATGTTGCATCCTTATCAGGGTAGCCAGCTACTATTACCAGGTATGGTTTTTCATTAGCAGGCCGTGATAAGATGCGGCTGAGAAAACCCATTTTGCTGGGAGTGTAGGTAAGGCAAGCTATTCCGGCATGGTGCAATGCAGATACGAGTAGTCCCGCAGAAATTCCTACAGATTCATTAACATAATAATGTCCTCTCTTGCTTCCATCGGGAGAAAAGCTGTGGCGCTGAGCAAAAATTACAATAAGATAAGGGGCTTCTTCTAAAAAAGGCTTACTGGCATCAGTTCCCAGGGGAGCCAGGTCTTCTATCCATTGCAAGTTGGGTTTTTTGGAATAAAATTCCTGTTCTGTTTTTTCTGCTTCCTGCCGGATCTGCTTTTTAACTGCCGGGTCGCTCACAATAACAAAAGTCCAGGGCTGCATATTTGCCCCACTGGGTGCTGTTCCTGCGGTCAAGACACAGTTTTCGATAATCTTACGTGGTATGGGTCGATCTGAAAATTGTCGAACAGAACGCCTCTTTTTCATTTCCAGGTAAAACTCCTCTGAGCGCTTTTCCATCTCTGCCAATGGATATTCATTGTAAGTGTTTAGTGGATGAAATTCTCTTTTCTCCATAAAAAGTGCCTCCTCATAGACGGTTAAAACAAAAATATGTATTGTTACTCAATATTAGTTGTTATCTTTTATTCAGATTATATATGAGCTCAATGGTAGATTCAAATAGACAGGTTGAGCATAAGTTTGTCGGCTGCAATTTTAAAAAATAGCATTATCCTGAAAAAACTACTCTAATAATGATTATATGTCATTATTTCATCAAGTTTTTTTCTTGTCTTAGCCCTGATGATGTCAGATGCCGGATATCCCATTGCTATTATGAGTTCCACTCTTTTTGAGGCTGGAACACCGAGTAACTTTTTTACACCTTTTTCGTCAAACCATCCCATAAAGCAGGTTCCCAATCCTTCTTCTACTGCCTGAAGACAAATATGTTCTGCAGCAATTCCGATATCTATAGGGGTAAGTTCTCTCTTTTTAAGAGTTTGGGTAATTTTATTGGAAAGATTCATTCTATTGGAAAGGATTACGATTAAGACAGGAACCTGCAGTGAAAAACGATTAAAAGAAACTATCTGACTGAAAGTTTTTTTTGCGACTTTTTGCCTTAGTTCGGGGTTGTCCACTACTATAAATTTCCAGGGCTGAGTATTTGTGGCAGATGGGGCGAGCCTGGCTGCTTCGATACACCTTTCAATTTTGTCTCTTTCGACCGGTTTGTTTAGATATCTTCTGGTACTCTGTCTTTTTTTAACTAAATTTAAGAAATCCATATCTTTCAACTCTTTCCTAATTTACATATTATTGTAGCCTTTAATGCGATATCTGTCACCTAATGATAATATCCGGTTAATATTGTAGAAAACATGCAATTCTTAAGTCAGAAATAAAAAAATATTGTAAACCACTGATACCGTATACAAGAAATCTGATTTGTAAAATCAATGATATGTTGTAAAGTACGATTTTAATACTATAAAGTACATCCGTATTAGTTGGTTGCTAATTAGTTTTTATATTTGATATTGCAGTCAGAAAGGACTACAACTATGGATATATTATCTATTCAAAAATCAAAATTGAGAGAAGACCTTCTAACACTATATTTTACCAATACTGAAAAGAAATACTATCTACGGGAATTAGAAAGAATGTTGAAACATTCTGTAGCCAATATTCGTCGTGAATTACTCAGGTTAGAAGAGGCTGGTCTTTTTTTAAGAGAAGACAGAGGTAATCAAGTTTATTATTATCTAAATAAATCATTCCCTCTTTTTGATGAATTAAAAAGTATTATCTTTAAAACTTCAGGTGTTACACAACTACTTCGCAATGCACTGGCAAGCCTCAAAGATAAAGACATAGGCTATGCTTTTATATACGGGTCCTTTGCAAAAAAAGAAGAGAGGGAAGATAGTAATATTGATTTATTAATCATAGGAGAAGTAAATGAAGATGAGATGATAAAAAAAATAAACAAATTAGAAAAAAGATTGCAGAGAGAGATAAATTATTCTATATATAGTAAAGAATAATTTCAAGTACAGAAAGACAAAAGAAATCCTTTTATTTTAGATGTTATTGAAGGGAAAAAGATATTCTTAATAGGTAATGAAAATGAGTTATGATTCCTCTATTGCCGGTATCGATAGATGAAGCAAAAAATGCTTTAAGAACAGCAGGAGAATTTGTAGATATAACAATTGTATGGGTTAAAAAGGATAACCCTCAGTTAAGATTAGATATTGATTGAAAATAAAAAAAGAAAATTAAATGTATAATAATTTATTATTTTTGATTAAAAAGATTAAAATATATTCAAAGAATAAGGAGATGGGTTTAGAGTAAATAGAAATAGTTGACATAAGCAAACATGTGTGCTATTTTATAATCAAATAGAATATAGTTATCTTATCAAGAGTGGCTGAGGGACGGACCCTGTGAAGCCCGGCAACCTGTCATAGTTCAAACCAAGACTATGATGCTGGTGCCAATTTCCGCGGAATGGATTCAATTCCGAGAGATGAGAAAAATAATGAACCTCTTCGGACTTGAAGAGGTTTTTTGTTTTAGTGTTAAAAAGAGGGGTAAGTATAAAAATGTTTAACAATTACTGTGAAAGCAAATGGAACAATTCTCCACGCAAAGAGATTAATAAAGG
>JAQVEM010000085.1 GCA_028697935.1 Actinomycetota bacterium | reverse complement strand
TTTAAAAATTTAGCTGCTAGAAAACAGCACAGAAGGCAGTTCAAATCCTGATATAACTTAAATACAATTTAGTTTATAAGAATTTGTTTTTGAATAATTTTGAACAAAAACTAAAATAAAACAAGGATTTATTTAAGATGAGAATTCAACATTTTTTATCAAGAACAGGGATTGCCTCACGAAGAAAGGCAGAAGCCCTGATTAAGAATGGCCTTGTTAAGGTTAATGGTAAGGTAGTATTAGAGCCTTTTTTCCAGGTAGATCCCGGGAAAGATAAAATAGAATTTAACGGGAAAGAGCTAAAGATTCCTGAAGAGCATACCTATATAATTTTAAACAAACCACGCGGTTTTGTTACCACAGTTTCTGATGAATTTCAAAGAAGGACAGTAATGGAACTTATCCCTTTAAAGGAAAAAGGGCTCGTTCCTGTTGGAAGACTGGATAAAGACTCAGAAGGGCTGCTTTTAATAACAAATGACGGCGACCTCGCCCATCGTCTAACCCACCCTTCTTTTGAGATTGAAAAAGAATACGAGGTTGTGCTTTCAAGGGCAGCTGGAAAAGAGCTTAAAAAAATGGAAAAAGGGATACAGTCTGGAGAAGATTTTCTCAGGGCGAGTAGAGTCATTTTTAAAGGTAAAAATGAAATACTCGTCACATTAAAAGAGGGTAAAAAGAGAGAAATAAGAAGAATGTTAGAGGCTTTAGGCTACGGTGTAATAAGACTTAAAAGGGTAAGATTGGGCAATCTTAAACTCTCAGACCTTGAGGCCGGGAAATGGCGGAAGCTCACAAAAACTGAAATCAGTAAGCTAAAAGAGCTTACAGACAGAAAAATTTGATTCGAAAGAGAAAAACTCTGCTCTTATAATCTTACCATCTATTTATATGAATCCATGATTGTCGAAAATTCTTTCTGGAAATCATCTTATTCTATTATAATTTTACCATTTATTTATATGAATTCTTGAGCTGTCATATCTATCAGATGGTTCCTTTTTCTCAGCAGGATATCCTAGAGAAGCAATTGAAAATGGAATAATCCTTTCAGGAATGCCTAAAAGTTCTCTTATTCCTTTTACCCTGTCCTCCATTGGATAGACACCAAGCCACACCGAACCAATTCCCAGATGCTGTGCCTCAAGTAGTATGTTTTCTGTTGCAGCAGCACAATCCTGTACCCAGAAACCGATGTGACGTTCCCTGGCCGGGTCAGCACAGACTACAATAGCCACATTTGCTTCCTTTAACATCTGTGAATAAGGATGCACCTTTGTGATATCATTTAGTAAATTTCTGTCCTTAATAACTATAAATTCCCAGGGTTGCTGGTTACCTGCAGATGGCGCAGCCATTGCCGCCCTGAGAATTTTCTCAATATCGCCATCCGACACAGGCTGATCTGTATATTTTCTTATGCTCCGTCTTTCAAATATTTCTTTCACTTTGTACCTTATAAACTCCTCTTTAAATTTTAAAATTATCCAATAGTCCTATTTCGTGCCAGTATGATTTAACTATTTGACTATTTCATGAACTTTTCTAAATTCTTCGGTCCCGGCTTTTTCCAGTAGCTCATATATAACCATTTCTGTTGAGCTTATAACTGCTCCACTCTGATTTAAACGCTGTAATGCTATATTACTGTCCTCTGGTGAACGGGATGACACTGCATCACTAACAACATGAATATTAAAATCAGGTAGTAATTCAAGAGCAGTTTGCATAACACAAACATGGGTTTCAACACCGGTGAGAATAATATTACACCCTGAAAGCCCATCTAATTTTTTAACAAATTCGCTTTGTCTGGCTGCACTAAAAGTCATCTTTGTGACCGGAACACAATCAGGTAGTTCACTTTTTATTTCTCCGACAGTTGGCCCCAGCTTTTCCTGTTCAACAATTATTACAGGCAGACCCACTATTTTTGCAAAACGAACTAATTTAACTATACTGACTATCATTTTTTCATGATTAGCTATAACGGGGACCAGTTTTTCCTGGACGTCAATAATTACCAGTACGCTGTCTTCTCTTTTAATTAGCTGGCCGGCAGGGTGCCTATTTCCTTTTTTATTTTTTCCCGTTGTTTTACTCATCTTTAAATATTAATTAACATCAATAAATATCAATGCAGCATTATAAGCTTTTATTAAACAGTAATGTTATCATTCAATAATATGGGTTTCAATACAATCAAGACACAAATCTAAATTATTAATAATTTTGAAAGTTAAAATCTTTTAAGTTGGTGATTATAGTAGTTAAGCTTTTATAAAGAATATGATTTAATTTAAAACAATAAAAGAGTGTTTGCCTTAAGATAGGAAAAAGATAGAATTTTCTGCTTAAACTTTATACTTAAAATTTTTAGCTTTTTTAAGTATAATATTAAAAATTTTTTTAGTGATTAACTCATATATAACATAGTGAAATAAATACGGGCAATGCAAAACCAAAAAGTTTTATATAACTCAAAAAAAATATATAGTGACTATGCTGGAAGAAATTATCTATATAAAGCTGAAGAAGCAATCCTTGACAGGCTTTTTCCGGAGCTTTTAGATATGGATATGCTTGACATAGGAGTAGGTGGTGGAAGAACAACTATTTATTTTGCTCCTATAGTAAAAAGCTACACCGGTATAGATTACGCTCACCAGATGATCAGAGTCTGCAGGGAAAAATTTAAAGACAGATATGTTTTTAAGGAATCTGACGCAAGGTCAATGAAAGAGTATAAAGATAACTCATTTGATTTTGTGTTATTCAGTTTCAATGGAATTGATAGTTTTGGACATGAAGATAGACTGGCAGCACTAAAAGAAATAAGAAGAGTACTTAAAAACAACGGATATTTCTGTTTTTCTTCCCATAATTTAAACTGGGAAAGCTTATCCAATCTTTTGAGTTTTAAACTAAATAAACCTGACAGTCAAAGAAAAGATCAATTTGAAAATCCTTTTCGATGCTTTTTTTATAAGGCTAAATTAAAATACAGAACTATACGTCTGAATTTTCTTAATAGAAGTTTTAAAACAAAAGATTTAATTTCAAACCTGAGAAAAAGGGATTATGGGCATTTCTATGACAACTCTTTAAATGGTAAGGCTAAAATATATTATATAACATACTCCGGACAATTAAGACAGCTTGAAGCAGCGGGTTTTAAAAATATTTCTTCTTATTCCATAAATGGTATAGAAACAAGAGATGAAAGCGAGTTAAATAAAGGTGGATGGATATATTATTTATGCCAGGTTTATAAATAGAATGACCAATAAGAGAGCATTTTTGATTACTTTGCATTCACTCTATATTCACAGCCATAATAGCTTGTGAGTTAAAGTCAGCAGATTAAATGCAGTACTGCAACAGCTTTTGTCTTTATAAATGATATTATTCCTTTTATTGTTCTGGTCCAGTATTCAGGTCTTAGATACTACTTGCTTAAAAAGTTTTAAGTAATATGGACCGATAAGGTTTACTTTTGTTTGTAAATGTCCTGATACTATGCAGAATCAAATACTTTAAAGTCAGGATAATGAGCAGGTATATTTCACGATCATTAGGTATGGAATTTATTTTATCATATTTATAGTTTCATATTTAGACTCATTTAGGCTTATATTATTACACATTACTTTTTTACCCCATCCCGTTTACCATGGCTATTATATAACTATCAACTACAACTCTGTGCCCTGGAAAGTAAATAACGAATTTTCTGACTTCTTCTGTTATACGCCCTTCATACACATTCTTCTAAAGCCTGCATTAATCGCATATTTTCCTTACGTGTACGCACTGCTACGCGTATAAATTGGTCATTCAGGCCGCGGAAATTAGCACAATCCCTGATAAGAATGCCCTTTTTTAACAATTTTTCTCTGAGCATTGATGAAGTAAGACATTTTTGTTTTATTTTGACCAGTATAAAATTTGCCGTTGAAGGATAAGGCTCAAGCCCTTTTAACCGGCTCAGTTCTTCATAGAGAAACTTTCTTTCTCTTGCAATAAGCTGTTTTGAACGCTGCCTGAACATATCTTCTGTCAACACTCGCCCTGCTGCTGTCTGGGCCAGCATATTTACATTCCATGGCACCTGATACTTTTTCAAAGTCCTGATAGTATTACTATGCGCAACAAGGTACCCGATACGTAAGCCGGGCAGAGCAAAAAGTTTAGTCAGAGACCTTAGCACAATCAGTTTTTTAGATTTTGCAGCTCTGGGAATAAGAGTATATGCATCCTCATCCTGCACAAAATCCATAAACGCTTCATCAATAATAATTTTATCGGCAGGAATAGCGTCGGGATCTAATTGGCTGCTTACCACAAGATTGCCGGTCGGGTTATTGGGATTGCAAAGAAAAATCATATCACTTTTTTTAACATAACCGGGATTAAATAAAAAACCCTTATCTTCCGGTAAGCAAAGAAACTGCACTATACATTTTGAAATTCGTGCAGCACGTTCATATTCTGTAAAAGAAGGCACAGTAAGAGTTACCGTACCGGTCTGAAAAGCATTTAAGACAATATAAATAAGTTCAGTGGAACCGTTACCCACAAGAATATTCTCTTTTTTTATATCCCAGTAATCAGCAATCGCAGATGTAAGCTGATGGGACTCAAAATCAGGATAATGGACCAGATTTTTAAGCTGGCTACTCAGTAACTTTTTAATCCCTGGTGGAATCCCTAAAGGATTAATACTGGCACTAAAATCCAAAATAGAGTCCCGTTTCCCGGGCTCAATTTCATAAATATTGCCACCATGCTTATAGAGATTTTCTGTATTTTTCATAGATAAAATAAATAAATAATTGCCTGCTTAAATAAAATTCCAGCTACAAGCATCAGTAATGAACTAACAATACTTACTGTTACAGCTTCCATGATTAAAGATATTGATATCGGTCTCCGCTGTTCTCCTATATAAGGATGTTTAACTATCGTGCCTTCATAGTTACATGTCCCGCCAATTTGTATACCCAGTGCACCAGCCATTGCTGCTTCACTAATACCACTGTTAAGTGAATCACGTTTTCTACCATCTCTAAAGCATATACGGAAGGACTCAGCAAAATTCTTACCACTCAGCAGAGCCGCTAAAGGGATAAGCAGACCTGTAATTCGTGCTGGAATAAAATTAGCCAGTGTATCAAGCTTTGCGGCACAACGTCCAAAATAAAGATACCTCTCATTTTTATAACCAATCATTGAATCAAGTGTGCTTATTGCTTTAAAGATTACTGCAAGCACAGGGCCACCCAAAAACAAATAAAAAAGTGGCGCAATAATTCCATCAGTTGTATTTTCAGCTATTGTTTCTACTGTCGCACAAATAATTTCATCTTGCGACAATTCCCGAGTGTCACGCCCGACCATAAAAGAAAGTTTCTTTCGACTCTGCCAAATATTGTTAATTGCTAAGCTCCACCAGACTGCCCGGGCATGCACAGATAAATCTTTTACAGAAAGTGTTGTCCAGGCAAATAATACCCACATAATTTTGCCAGCAAGAGGATGCAGCTTCTCTGCCAGCTTAATAAGAGCACAGGCACAAACCCCGCTCACAACAACTACCACAATAGCAGTAAGTATCCCGTAAAAACGCTGAGTAGCTTTACTCCCCTTACCAT
>JAQVEM010000084.1 GCA_028697935.1 Actinomycetota bacterium | reverse complement strand
AAGAATGGTGTATTTGTAAGTAAATTAACTAATGACTACTTGGTTGAGAGTTATTCTATTATGAAAGAAGTATATAATAGGATTAAATTGCCTTTACCCTCAATCTTATTCTTTGAAAATGCATTACAAAAAAGTACTCAAAATATGGGAATGATTATATATGGGGTTTTTTTGACCGATAAGCTTATAGGTATAAGGTTTACTCTTCAATACAAGGATACTGTTTTTGGCTTGTTTGCAGGTAGTATATCTAAATATTATGATAAGCACCCTAATGATATCTTTCCTTGGGAAGTATTTAAACTTTGTAAAAAAGAAGGAAAAACTGTATTTGATTTTGGTGGTGCTGGAAAACCTAATGTCCCTTATGGTGTTCGTGATTACAAAATGTCATTTGGCGGGAAATTAGTCAACTATGGTAGATACACTTTAGTTCATAATCCTTTAAAAATGAAATTGGCTGAAGCTGGTTTTAAAATATATCAGAAAGTTAGGTTAAAGTGAGAATATTAATAGATATTGGCCATCCAGCTCATATACATATTTTTAAAAACTTTGCTTGGAGAATGCAGGAAAAAGGGAATAAAATACTTTTTACCTGTAGAGATAAAGAGTGCATCTTACAATTGATGAAGGTCTATGGTTTTACTTATGTTAATTTCGGTAAGCATTATAGTAGAATTATAGGTAAAATCTTTGGTCTAATAAAGAATGCATTGCAGATGCTTAGCATTGCAATGCGGTTTAAGCCAGATTTATTTCTTAGTCATGGGTCAGCTATAGCAGCTTTTACTTCATTTATAATGCATAAACCCCGTATTGCTTTAGAAGATACTTTCAATATGGAACAAGTAAAACTCAGTATGCTATATACCAGTGTAGTTCTTACAGGTGATTATCCACATCCTTCTTTAGGTAAAAAAGAGATTAAATATCCTGGGTATCACGAACTTGCTTATCTACATCCAAATGTATTCACTCCGGATGAAAGAGTATTAGAAATGTTAGGAGTAAAAAAAGGAGAAAAATATGCAATTGTACGATTTATTGCCTGGCAGGCTACTCATGATATAGGTCATAAGGGTATTTCTTATGAGAACAAAATCAAATTAGTTAATACACTATCCCAACATTTACGAGTTTTTATATCTTCAGAAACGGAATTACCAGATGAGTTAAAAAAGTATAAAATTAATATTCCTCCCGAACAAATGCATAATGCTTTAGCTTTTGCTCATCTATTTATTGGAGAAAGTGGGACAATGGCTTCTGAGAGTGCAGTTCTCGGTACCCCTTCTTTTTACATAAATGATAGCCAATTAGGCTATACAAATGATTTAGCTAAATATGAATTGCTATACACTTATACAGAATCAGAACAAGATCAAATCAAGGCCATTAAAGAAGCTGAGGATCTTGCTTGTAAATTAAATGTTAAAGAGGATTACTTAACTAAAAGAGAAAAAATGCTTTCTGATAAAATTGATGTTTCTGCGTTTCTTGTTTGGTTTGTAGAAAATTATCCTGAATCGGTAAAAGAGGTTAAGGCAAAGGATTTTGATTTTGGTAGATTTAAATGAAGCCACCGAAACCACCGAGGCCACCGAAATCACCGAAATCACCGAAACAAACGAAGAAATATGAATGGGGGGAAAAGAAGTTATAAATTTGGAATATATATGGAAATAAGAGTTAAGGAATTTGACAAAGCATTATGAGATTGATTCATTTGATAGTAGGTGCAAGGCCTAATTTTATGAAAATGGCACCTCTTTATAGAGAATTATCGTTGTCTAGTAATAGATATGAACCCCAGATAATACATACAGGTCAGCATTATGATGAACAAATGTCCAAACTCTTTTTTAATGATTTGGCTATGCCTGAGCCATGTGCCTATTTAAATGTAGGTTCAGGAACACAGGGAAAACAGACAGCCAGAATAATAGAACGCTATGAAGATTTGATTCTATCAGGAAATAAACCTGATTTAGTTATTGTTGCAGGAGATGTTAATTCTACAATTGCCTGTGCTTTAGTAGCTAAGAAATTATATATTCCTGTAGCTCATCTTGAATCGGGTCTAAGAAGTTATGATGATAGAATGCCTGAAGAGATAAATAGAGTTCTATCAGATAGAATATCCGATATTTTATTAACACCTTCGCTGGATGCTAATAAGAATTTGGAGAAAGAGGGTATAGATCCAGAGAAAATTTATTTTGTAGGAAATATTATGATTGATTCTCTGGTCGCCCATAAAGAAAAAGCTGAAAATTCTAATATTTTTCATCAATTAAATATGTTACCTAATGAAAAATATGCTTTAGTAACATTACATAGACCATCTAATGTTGATGAGTATGAAGGTTTAAAAATGTTGCTAACCTCTTTGGAAATCATAGGGAGAAAAATAAAGATTATCTTTCCTATGCATCCCCGAACAAGGAAAAATATTTATGAGCTTGGTTTATCATCTTTCTTAAATACAAATTCAGATGTTATTTTTACTGAGCCATTAGGATATTTAGATTTTCTAAAGTTAGAGATGAATGCAAAATTTATCTTAACAGATTCGGGAGGTATTCAAGAAGAATCAACCTATTTTGGGGTTCCTTGTTTAACCCTAAGAGAAAATACGGAAAGACCGATAACGATTACAGAAGGTACAAATCATCTTGTTGATTTGAATGTGGAAAGTATTGTTAATAGTGCCAGGGAAATTATTGAAGGGAATGTAAAAAAGGGGAAAATACCTAAATATTGGGATGGAAAGACAGCTGAAAGGATTGTAAAAGTACTTGATGAATGGTTTGAGAAAAAAGAAGAAGCCACCGAGAACAACGAAAACACCGAAAAATGATTAATAATACAAAAATATTAGCCACCGAGAACACCGAATACACAGAAAAATGATTAATAATACAAAAATATTAGCCACAGATAGCACCGAAGACACCGAAAAAAATTTAACCACTGAGAGCACAGAGAAAAAAAATAGAATGATGATACAAGATAAAAGGGTGGCAAATGGGGCAAGATGGTTATTTTGGGGATGGTTGATTATAGTTTTAGCAATGAATGTTATTCCCTTGGGAGATGATTTAAATCGTATCATTCATAAACCTATATTTGAATTTAGATTGGATTATCTTATTCATTTTGTATCTTTTCTTGTCTTTATCCCTTTATATTTGATAGGGGAAAGGCAAGGCAATCCGATTTTTAATGATAAACCTGTTTTGAAATATATACTAATTGTAGGTGGTTCTGCTATAATCAGTGAATGTTTACAATATCTCTTGCCTTATAGAACTTTTAATCCGATGGATATGATATCGAATCTCTTTGGAGCAATATTGACTCTGCTGTTTATTTTTATTAGCCACCAAAAACACCAAGAGCACCGAAAAGTAATTTACAATACAAAAATATTAGCCACCGAGAACAACGAAAACACCGAAAAATGATTAATAATACAAAAATATTAGCCACCGATAGCACCGAAGACACCGAAAAATGATTTACAATACAAAAATATTAGCCACCGATAGCACCGAAGACACCGAAAAGGTTATATAATTTTCAAAACAAGAAAGGGGAAGCCCAAAATTTATGATATATGAGAAGGAGCTGAGTGATAGAATTATTGGCTGTGCAATTGCTGTGCACAAAGAGCTTGGAGCCGGATATTTGGAAAAAGTATATGAACGAGCTTTATGTGTAGAATTTAAATATCAAGGTATTAGTTATGTTTGTCAGGTTCCTATACCAGTTTTTTATAGAGAACAAATTGTTTGGAGATTATATTGCTGATATTATTGTAGAAGGTAAAATTATAATTGAGCTCAAAGCTTGTAATATAATCCATTCGATGCATTGCGCACAAATAATAAATTATCTAAGTGCAACAGGGCTCAAACTGGGATATATCTTAAACTTTGGCAATGTGGCAAAATTAGAATTCCAGAGAATTGTCCATTAAACTATTTTTCGGTAATTTCGGTGGCTTTTTTGAATAGAGATTTTACAGTCAAAAAGTATAATGAATTGCTGGATGCTTTTAAAAAAGCAGGATATGAGTTTCAAACTGTAGAAGATTTTATAGGTTCGCCCTTATCTAAGGTAATAATTATGAGGCACGATATAGATAAAATGCCTCTGAACGCTTTGGAATTTGCAAAATTGGAGAAAAGTAAGGATATTTATGCTACTTATTATTTTAGAATAGTTCAAAGAACATTTGTACCTTCCATAATCAGGGAAATCGCAGCACTGGGTCATAATATAGGTTATCATTATGAAGATGTTGATTTGTGTAAAGGGGATATTGATAAAGCTTTTCTTTCTTTTAAGGTAAACCTTGGGAAATTGAGAAAAATTGCCCCGATTAAAACAATCTGTATGCATGGTAGCCCCTTATCAAGATATGATAATAGAAAGTTATGGGATAAATATGATTATAGAGATGAAGATATAATCTGTGAACCTTATCTTGATATAGATTTTAATAAAGTGCTATATTTAACCGATACCGGTAGAAGATGGAATAGTGAAGATTTTAGTATACGAGATAAAGTGCATTCAGCTTATAATTTTCAAATAAAAAACACTAATCAATTAATCAATTTAATCCAGGAGAATAAATTACCCGATCAGATTATGATTAATACTCATCCACAACGCTGGAATGATAATATATTCTATTGGACCAAAGAATTATTAGCCCAGAATGTTAAGAATCAGGTAAAGAAGATAATTGTAAAACAAACAAATAAATCAATTATAAATAATAGTTATATAACAATAACCTGATATAATGACTTTTAATTCTTTAAATTATAAGGAGAATTAGATGAAGCCAAAAGTAAAAATGAATATTCCAAGACTTGATGGTAATGAAGAAAAGTATGTTACATATTATAATTCTCATTTAGATAAATATATTTCAAGAAGAAAAGTGATCCCTAAACCAACTGTCTCCAATGCAATTATGAAAGAAATATTTGATTTTGCCAAAAGAATTATTATAAGTGAAGAATTTCTTGAAGATTGTAGAATATATATTCAGAGGTATAATCGTGAATATCATTCTCAAGGAAAACCAATGAGCACCTGGCCTAATGTATTTTTGAAGATTATGCGAGCAACACTGAAAGATTATCCTCATCTGGATTTAAAAACCTTAACCAAAGAAGATATAGTTAGACAACATCTACCCTGTCGTTCAATAGCATCAGCAATACAAGCAGGATATCTAGAAAAGGTGCGTGATTGGCAAAAACTTACTGACTTAATTTAGTGATATCTCACGCAGATAGCGCAGATAAGGTCTCTCACAGATTTCACAGATATCACAGATTATTGTTTTATAATAAAAAAAGTTTAAAGTACTTTGTTATAAATTAGATCCTCTTACCTTTTTAATTAAGCTATGAATTCTAAGGTAAGTAAAATATAATAAATCTAGATTATGTTGAATATTCTCATTATAAGTAAAAAAAATCAGCGAAATCAGCGTAATCTGCGTGAAATAAAATGGAAAATAGAATTATCGTAATCTGCGAGAGATAAAAGATGAATTTGAATGATATAAGTTATCAAATCAGAGGTTCAGTTTTTGAGGTTTACAATATATTAGGTCCGGGTTTGCTGGAAAATATTTATGAGCAAGCTCTTCTAATTGAATTAAATAATAGATGTCTCAAAGTTGAGAATCAGGTTCCGATAGAAGTTCTATACAAAGGTGTTAACCTTGGAATTCAGTACAGACTTGATTTTTTAATAAATGATCAAGTAATCCTCGAATTGAAATCTGTTGATACATTATTACCAGTTCATTATAAGCAATTGA
>JAQVEM010000008.1 GCA_028697935.1 Actinomycetota bacterium | reverse complement strand
TTTTATAATAGAGTAGTAGGGATTTTTATTAGAAGTAAATAAATAAAATAGAAGCTAGTCTTCAAGAAGTTAGTCTTCACGATTATATCTTCTTATTTCTTTTATTCCATATTTTATTTTAATGATATAATTTCTACTTCTCTAAAAGTTCAATTTGAAGAAAGGGAATTTTAAGTGAACAAAAGAATGTATGTAGGGAATCTGGACTATGGTACAACAGACAAAGAACTGGAAGATTTATTTGCCCAGGAAGGTACTGTTACTTACTCAAAGGTAATTACCAGAATGGACGGAAAATCCAGAGGCTTTGGGTTTGTTGAGATGGAAAGCGAAGAGCAGGCTAAGGCTGCTATAGAAAAACTTAATAAGAGTGAGTTTAAAGGGAGAACCATAGTAGTCAACGAAGCCAGAGCCCAGGATAGGGGTAATTATAGCCCGAGGGAAAATAATTATAGTTCCAGGAGAGAAAGTGGCAGAGGAGACCTGAACTATAAGCTGAGACAGCTAAGAAAAAATATTGGATAAGTTTTTAAAATTTATACTTGTTTTTTTAAGTGCAATACCCTATAGTATCCACTGAATAGAATACAAAACTAAATATTAACACCTTTAAAGTAGTCCGGAGAGACTAATAAGGAATGATAAAAATAGATATATTTAAAAGAAATTTTAGTATAAGGATTTTTTTAACCTTCTTACTTATATGGTAAGAAGGTTTTTTTATGGAGAAATGTTATGGCGGCAGGGAAAGCATATATATTAAACAGTGATGAAATAGACAGAATCATAAAAAGAATCTCTCATGAAATACTTGAGAGAAATAAAGGAGCAGAAAACCTTGTTTTTATCGGCCTTCAAAAGAGAGGAGTCCCACTTGCAAAGAGAATAGTAGAGAATATCGAAAAATTTGAAGGGACAAAAATTAAAACCGGTAAACTGGATATTACTTTTTATCGTGATGATATAGGACAGAACATAAAGCCCGTTGCTCAGACAACTGATATTCCATTTGAGATAGAAAATAAAAATGTAATCCTTGTGGATGATGTTTTATATACCGGCAGAACGATAAGGGCTGCAATGGATGCTTTAATTGATTTCGGAAGGCCCAGAACGATTCAGCTTGTGGTTTTAATAGACAGGGGGCACAGGGAGCTTCCTATAAGAGCAGATTATGTCGGTAAAAATCTTCCGACTTCACGTGATGAATTTGTAGAAGTTAGATTTAAGGAAATTGATGGGGAAGATAGTGTCATGGTTGTAAGGAAGGAATAAATATGCTGAGAAAAAAAAGTGTAATAGACACAGATAGCCTGAGCCAGGAAGACATAGATTTAATATTTGCAAACGCAGATTCTTTTCTTGAGGTATCGGAAAGGGATGTAAAAAAAGTTCCGGTCCTGAGGGGTAAAACAATAGTTAATTTATTTTTTGAGCCAAGTACCAGAACAAAAACTTCATTTGAGATTGCAGCAAAAAGGCTCAGTGCTGATGTAATTAATTTTTCTTCTTCTACAAGCAGTGTAAAAAAAGGTGAATCCGCAATTGATACTTTAAAAACCATACTCTCAATGAAAGTTGACCTGATTGTTATGAGGCATAGTGACAGCGGTGCTGTTAAGATGGCGCAGCATTTTATAAATGTGCCGGTAATAAATGCCGGTGATGGAAAACATCAGCATCCCACCCAGTCTTTACTGGATTTATATACAATAAAAAAAATATTCAACAAATTAGAAGAGCTTAAAGTGGCAATTGTGGGAGATTTTATAGACAGTAGAGTAGCAAGGTCTGATATAGATTTATTTGAAAGAATGGGAATTGATGTAACTGTAGTTTCACCGACAATGTTGCTGCCTGAAGATTTTTCAAAAATGAAAGTAAAACATTGCATAGATGATGTTATAGAAGAATCGGATATTATTTATATGCTCAGAATGCAGTTTGAAAGGCAGGACAGAAAGTTTTACCCGTCTATTATGGAGTATAACAGGTTTTTAAGTTTAAATAAGGATAGACTTTTAAAAATGAAGCCGGGCTCTATTGTTATGCATCCCGGGCCTGTTAACAGAGGGATTGAAATTACCGATGAGGTTATGGATATCGGTGGTGAGCCTGGAGAAAAAATTACAATTGACCGGCAGGTAACTTATGGAGTGGCTATAAGAATGGCATTACTTTATTTAATATTAAGTTAAATTAAATTATCAAATAAATAAAACGCATGTCAGGAGTTTTGGTGGGTGACATAAAAGATAATAATTTAAAAGATGATAATGTAAAAAATATACTTATAAAATCCGGGAAAGTAATTGATCCTGTAAAGGGAACAGAATCTGTATCTGATATTTACATTAAAGACGGTATCATTTTAGAAATAAGAGAAAAAATTGATATCAGTGGTAATGATAACACAATTACAATTAATGCTGATGGTTATGCAATCTCGCCCGGATTTGTGGATATGCATGTTCATTTGAGAGAGCCGGGTTTCGAGGACGAGGAAACAATAGAGTCAGGAACACTGGCTGCAGTTAAAGGAGGAATAACCGGTGTTGCCTGTATGCCCAATACCAGGCCGGCTATAGACAATCAGTCTGCTGTCCGATACATTCTTGAAAAATCAAAAAATATGCCCTGCAGTGTATTTCCGGTTGCTGCAATGACTGCCGGACTTAAAGGTATAAGTATTACGGAAATGGGGCTTCTGGTTGAAGCAGGTGCTGTTGCTTTTTCTGATGATGGGAATAGCGTAGAAGACAGTAAATTAATGTATGAAATAATGAGATATTCCAGACAGTTTGACATACCTCTAATATTGCACGAAGAAGATAATTTTATGTCAAAAGGCGGGCTTGCCCATGAAGGGTATTATTCAACAGTGCTTGGCCTGGAAGGAATATCTTCCCTGAGTGATGATTTAATGATAGCAAGGGATATAATGCTTGCAGCAAAAAGCAAAGCAAGAATCCATATAACTCACCTGAGTACAAAAAATAGCGTAAAAATGATAAAAAGGGCAAAAGAAGAAGGCGTGAATATAACATGCGATGTTACGCCGCACCACCTCTTCTTTAATGACAGCTGCCTTAAAACTTTTAATACCAGCTTTAAGGTTAAACCACCCATAAGAAGTGAGGAGGACAGACAGGCGCTTATTGAAGGAATAAAAGAGGGAGTAATTGATGCTATAGCAAGTGACCATGCTCCTCATCTTGATACAGAAAAAAATACAACTTTTAAACTTGCAAGTTTTGGAACAACAGGACTCGAAACATTATTCAGCGCTGTTTTCAGCAAGTTATGCATTAAGGAAAAAATTAGTCTGCCTGCGCTGATAAAACTTATATCTCCGTCACCTGCAGCAATCCTTGGCATTGACGCTGGTAGAATTGAGCCCGGAAAAGTTGCTTGTATCACAATTATAGATACCGGTGCTGAAGAAGTGATAAAAAAGGAAAGCTTTATTTCAAAAAGTAAAAACAGTGCCTTTATTGGACAGAAATTAAAAGGGAAAATAGTCTGTACTATTAGTAAAGGCAAAATTGCTTACAGGGACAAGTGTATAAAAGAAAGGGTAATATCTTGAGAGCTGTTTTAATGTTAGAAGATGGAAAAATATTCAGAGGTGAGAATAAAGGATGCAGCGGTGAAACAATTGGCGATGTTGTATTTAATACATCAATGGCAGGCTATCAGGAAATATTAACTGACCCATCCTCCTGTGAACAAATAATAGTAATGACCTATCCCCAGATTGGCAATTATGGCATAAATTATAAAGATGCTGAGTCTTGCAGAATTCAAGCTGGAGGTCTTGTTGTAAAAGAATGCTTTGATTATTACAGTAACTGGAGGGCAGAAGATAGTCTGAATAGTTACCTTAAAAAATATAATATTATAGGTCTGGAAGATATAGATACCAGGCAATTAGCCAGGCATATAAGACTTAAAGGTTCAATGAAAGGAATAATTTCAACCGAAACTGATAATAAAGATAAGTTAAAAGTAAAACTTGATAGTTACCCTTCAATCGTTAACAGGGATCTTGTAAAAGATGTTACCTGCGACAAACCATATGTTTATAATCCTGAAAGGAATGACTGTGGATCCATAGTTCTTGTGATGGACTTTGGGGTAAAAAAGACATTTTTAGATTGTCTGGACCGTGAAGGTTTTAAATTAATTGTAGTTCCTGCATCTATGAGCGCTGAAGAAATTTTAAAATATAATCCTGATGGCATTTTTCTTTCCAATGGGCCGGGTGATCCTTCAGCTGTAAATTATGCGATTCAGGCTATTACAAAATTAATCGGAAGGAAACCCATTTTTGGAATTTGCCTTGGTCATCAACTGCTGGCAATTGCTCTTGGAGCAAAGACTTATAAGTTAAAATTTGGTCATCATGGGAGTAATTACCCCGTTAAAAATCTGGAAACAGGAATGGTTGAGATAACATCCCAGAATCATAGTTTTACTGTTGATAAAGAATCATTAAATAATATTAAGGATATAAAATATAAGATTACTCATATGAATCTTAATGATAATACAATTGAGGGAATAAAATATGAAGATATAAATGCATATTCGGTCCAGTATTATCCGGAATGGAAATTCAGCCCGTATGGTTCAGGATATATTTTTAAAAAATTTACTGAATTAATGAAAGAAAATAAAAAGATATAATAAAAGTTAAAGTTATATATTTAAAACCAGAGTTGTAATTTAAGTCTTAAATAGCGCAATTTATTGATAGTTATATTTTAACAGAGGATATATTAGAGGGTGTATGCCTAAGAGGAAAGATATAAAGAAAGTTTTACTTATAGGTTCAGGACCTATAGTAATAGGGCAGGCCTGTGAATTTGATTATTCAGGAACCCAGGCATGTAAAGTATTAAAACAGGAAGGTTACGAGGTAGTACTTGTAAATAGCAACCCTGCTACTATAATGACAGACCCCGAATTTGCAGATAGAACTTATATCGAGCCACTAACTCCGGAGTTTGTGGAAAAGATAATAAAAAAAGAAAGACCGGATGCATTGCTGCCAGCACTTGGAGGGCAGACAGGCTTAAACATGGCGGCCGCTTTATCAAAAGAAAAAGTTTTAAGTAAATACGGTGTTGAACTTATAGGTGTAGATATTGATGTTATAAATAAGGCAGAAGACAGAGAGTTATTTAAGGAATCAATGAATAGAATTGGCCTTTATGTACCTCCAAGCGGGTATGCACGCAGTCTGAAAGAAGCCCTGGATATCAGCAGAAAGTTAGGATTCCCCCTTGTAGTAAGACCGAGTTTTACACTTGGTGGAATTGGAGGAGGTGTTGCATTTAACAAAGATGAGTTTATTGAAATAGTAATAAGGGGGCTTGATATTTCGCCTGAGTCGGAAGTACTGGTAGAAAAATCAGTTGCAGGCTGGAAAGAAATTGAGCTGGAGATGATGAGAGATTTAAATGATAATATAATTATGGTATGTTCCATTGAGAATTTTGATCCCATGGGAGTGCATACAGGAGATAGTATAAGCGTAGCTCCGGCGCAGACCCTTACATATAAAGAATTTCAGAATATAAAAAATGCTAGCACCAGAATAATGAGAGAAATTGGTGTTACTGCAGGAGGGTCAAATATACAATTTGCTATTAATCCTGCAGATGGTAAAGTAGCAGTAATTGAAATGAATCCCAGGGTTTCAAGGAGCAGTGCCCTGGCTTCTAAAGCAACAGGATATCCGATTGCAAAAATTGCAACCAGACTGGCAATAGGATATACACTTGATGAGATTACAAATGATATTACAGGAAATACAACTGCCTGTTTTGAGCCTTCTATAGATTATGTAGTAGTAAAATTTCCCAGATGGACTTTTGAAAAGTTTCCGGAAACTGATCCAAGTCTCACCACAAGAATGAAATCTGTTGGCGAAGTGCTTGCAATTGGAAGAACTTTTAAAGAAGCACTACAAAAGTCTATAAGATCTCTCGAGATTGACAGGTATGGTCTTGGTTCAGATGGAAGGAATGATATAAAGGGGGATTTACTTTATAGCAAGTTAACTATTCCGAATCAGGACAGAGTTTTTTATATTAAATATGCCTTTGAAAAAGGAATGGGTATTGATGAGGTTTCAGAGTATACAAAGATTGATCCGTGGTTTTTATACAATATAAAGCAACTGGTTGAATTTGAAAAAAAATTCAGTCATAAAAGTATTAAAGATTTAAATGCTGGAAATTTGCTTGAAGCAAAAAAACTCGGTTATTCTGATATACAGATAGCAAGTCTTTGCAGCAGTAGTGAGGATGAAGTTAGAGCTCTAAGAAATAAACTTAATATTAAATCAACCTTTAAACCGGTAGATACCTGTGCAGCAGAGTTTGAAGCCTGTACGCCTTATTATTATTCTACTTATGAAACCGAGAATGAAATTCTACCTTCCTCAAGGGAAAAAATAGTAATCTTAGGTGGAGGACCAAATCGTATTGGTCAGGGTATAGAATTTGATTATTGCTGTGTACATGCTTCATTTGCTCTAAGAGAAGCAGGTTACGAAACCATAATGATTAACTGTAATCCTGAGACAGTGAGTACAGATTATGATACTTCTGACCGTCTGTATTTCGAACCTCTGACTTTTGAGGATGTTTTAAATATCGTAGAAGCGGAGAAGCCACGCGGGGTAATAGTTCAGTTTGGTGGTGAAACTCCGCTAAAACTTGCGATGGGGCTCCAGAAGGCAGGGGTAAATATACTGGGTACTTCACCTGACAGTATTGATTTAGCAGAAGATAGAAAAAGATTCGGTTCTATGCTTAAGAAATTAAATATTCCACAGGCTGAGAACGGGACAGCTATGAATGTTGAGGAGGCAAAAATTATTGCAAAGAGGATTGGCTATCCGGTGCTGGTAAGACCATCTTATGTGCTGGGGGGAAGAGCGATGAGTATAGTTTATAATGAAAGAAGTCTTATTGATTATGTGAAAAATGCCACAGTTGTATCAAATGACAGACCGGTATTAATAGATAAATTTTTAGAACGTGCGGTAGAAGTTGATGTTGATGCTGTTTTTGATGGAGATGAGCTATATATCGGCGGTATAATGGAGCATATAGAAGAAGCAGGGATACATTCAGGTGATAGCGCATGTGTAATACCGCCTTTTAGTCTGAGCAAAGAAGCAATTAAGACTATTAGAGAATATACTTATATTATGGCGGAGGAACTTAATGTAATAGGCCTGATAAATATTCAATATGCCATAAAGGATTCTATAGTTTATGTACTGGAAGCTAATCCCAGAGCTTCCCGGACGGTTCCATTTGTAAGTAAATCTACCGGCGTTCCTCTTGCAAAAATAGCAGCTCTTTTGATGACCGGCAAAAAATTAAAAGAGATTAATTTTAATAGAGTTGACCCGGTATCATTAAATTACTATAGTATTAAAGAAGCGGTGCTACCATTTAACAGGTTTCCGGGTGTGGATATAATACTTGGTCCCGAGATGAAATCTACTGGAGAAGTTATGGGGATAGATAGTAGTTTTGGAATTGCTTTCGCCAAAACCCAGATTGCCATTAATCAGGAATTTCCAACTTCTGGTTCTGTTTTTATCAGTGTAAATGATAAAGATAAACAGGCTATTGTGGGCATTGCAAAAAAATTATCAGAACTTGGTTTCGATATAATTTCTACGGCAGGAACAGCTGCATTTCTTGAAGAAAACGGTATAAAATGCAATAAAGTCTTAAAAATAAGAGAGGGCAGACCAAACGTTCTGGACATGATAAAAAATGGCAAAATTGATCTTATTATAAATACCCCTGAAGGAAGTAGCGCAAGAAGTGATGGATATTATCTCAGAACTGCTGCAGTTTTACATAATATTCCTTCAGTTACTACTATAGCGGGGGCTGCAGCTATGGTGCAGGGAATTTATGAAATGAAGAAAAACTCTGAAGTTAAGGTTAAACCTATACAGGATTATTAATGAAGCTATTAAATGGAGAAATAATATCTAACGAAAGATACAGCGAGTATCTTTACAAAATGGTTATTTTTTCGCCATATATTTGCAGGGAAGCCCGTCCCGGTCAGTTTGTTAATATAAGATGCGCGCCAGAGGGAATATATGATCCTTTACTGAGGCGCCCATTCAGTATTTTTGATATTGAAGAAAAATTTAATGTTTTTTCTATACTGTATAGCGTAAAAGGCAGAGGTACTGAATTTATGTCACATCTTGAAAAGGGTGACTTAATTGATTTTATTGGCCCTCTTGGAAATTATATAGACCTTGCAGGGACAAAAAACAACGTTCTTTTAATTGGAGGAGGAATAGGCATTGCCCCTCTATACCTTTTAGCAAAGCAAGCCGTGGTCATGAAAAAAAATGTCTTTTTTGCAGCTGGATTTAAAGATAAAAGCTATCAAAAGTGGGAAGATGATTTAATTGAGCTTAAGATAGATTATACAATTTATACAGAAGATGGCTCTATTGGTAGCAAAGGTATGATATGTGACTATATTCGCAGTAATATTAAATTGTTTAACGGCTACGATGTTTATTGTTGTGGGCCAAAAGAAATGCTAAAAACTATTCAGAATATTTATACGAAAAGTAGCAACAGGGTGAGTGTGCTTCTGGAAGAAAAAATGGCATGTGGAGTTGGTGTATGTAATGGATGTGTGGTTAAAGTGAAACATGTAAAAGGAGAGTTTCGCTATAAAAGAATATGTAAAGATGGGCCCACTTTTGATATCAGGGAGGTAATATTTGACTGATAAGCAGAATAGTTTATTTGTGTTCATAGAAGAAAATAATAATGATATCAATCTTTCTGTAAATATTGGGAAGATACATCTGGAAAATCCTGTAATAATGTGTTCGGGTACATTTGGATATGGAGAAGAATATGGACAGTTCTATAATACTGCTTTACTGGGAGCCGTAACAACAAAAAGTTATTCCCTGAAACCAGAGAAGGGAAACCCGCCGCCAAGAATCTGTGAAACTCCTGCAGGATTATTAAATTCAATAGGTCTCCAAAATGATGGTATAGACTGTTTTATAAAAAAACATTTTCCTGAAGCTGAAAGAAGGGGAATAAAATTGATTTTGAGTTTATTCGGGAGCGATATGGATGAGTTCTCTGAACTGGCTTATAAAGTTTCGGAAATAAAAGATAAAATTGTTGCAATAGAACTTAATCTCTCATGTCCCAATGTAAAAGAGGGAGGCATAGCTTTCAGTTCTGTTCCTGCTGATATAAAAAAAATAGTGCGCTCGGTCAAACGCATTTTAAAAATTCCTGTAATAGCCAAGCTAAGCCCCAATCAGCATAATTTAATTGAAGCAGCAGTTGCAGCAGAAAAAGGTGGGGCTGAAGCAATATCCATTATAAATACTGTAGTCGGGATGTCTGTTGATATTGAAACATTTAAGCCACGACTGGCAAATGTAACCGGGGGCCTTTCAGGACCTGCTATAAAACCAATTGCTCTGGCAAAAGTATATTCTCTGGCAAAAGAAAAAATCCTGCCTGTAATAGGAATGGGTGGTATTTTTAGTGTCGAGGACGCCCTGGAGTTTTTGATAGCAGGAGCAAGCGCAGTTGGGATAGGGACAGCAAATTTTATTAAATATGACATAGGGGTAACAATAATAGATGGCTTAAGAGAATATCTTAAAAGGAGAAAAATTCATGACATTAATGAAATAATAGGAAGGCTTGAAGTTTGAAAGAAATAAAGTTAAAAAGAAGCCACCTATCACCAAAAGATAGGTTGATTATAAGTATCGATGTAAGTACCAGAAAAGAAGCTATAAATCTCTGTAAAAAAATTTCCGGAGGCGTAACAACTCTAAAAATAGGGCTGGAATTACTATACAGTACAGGGTTAAACATTATTGATACTATAAAAAGTTTTGGCTACAGAATAATGCTTGACGCAAAACTACTGGATATACCCAATACCATAAATGGTGCTGCAAGAGCCATAGCAGGACTCGGAGTAAATGCTGTAACCATACATTCTACAGGAGGTAAACAGATGCTTATAAGTGCAGCAAAAGCCATTGAAGAAAAGGCAAGATTGGATGCCAGAATAAAGCCCCTTCTTTTTGCAGTAACTGTTCTTACGAGTCTTGATAATGAAGACCTTGAGTCTATTGGATTTAAGGAAGATTTCTCCAGAACAGTTTTAAATTTATCAAAAGTTGCAGTAGAATCTGGAATGGATGGAATAATTTGTTCTCCCAATGAGGTGGAAGCTGTGCGGAAGTTGCTGGGGAATGATTTTTATATTGCTACCCCGGGAGTAAGACTGCCCGGAGATTCAATCAATGACCAGAAGAGAATAAATACTCCAGCGGAAGCAATATCAAAGGGAGCTGATTTTATAATTGTGGGTCGTTCGATAACTACCAGAAAAGATGTGGAAGGAGCTGTATACCACTATATCGAAGAAATAGAAAGGGTGATAAATATTAATGATTGAAGTTGTCAGCCAGGTTAAAGGATTGGATGTTTTTAATATTTTAAAAAATACGGGCTCTATAATGGAAGGCCATTTTGAATTAAGCTCCGGGTATCACAGTAATTATTATCTTCAATGTGCAAAGCTTCTGCGGTATCCCGATATTACATATAAACTTGCAGGAGAGGCTATTAATCTGGTAGGAAAGGATATTGATATTAAAAGGATAAATACAATAGTATCGCCCGCAATTGGTGGAATATTATGGGGTTATATGCTCGCATACAGGGCGGGTTGTGAAATGGTTTTTACTGAACGAATAAATAAAGATATGGAACTCAGACGTGGCTTTAAAATTGAAAAAGATAAAGAAGTTATTATTGCTGAGGACGTTATTACAACAGGTGGTTCGGTAAAAGAAGTTATAGAAATATGTAAAAGCTATGGTGCAAAGATAAAGGCAATAATCAGTATAGTAGACCGTTCAAATAACTTAAAATTTGAATATCCATATTATTATTTAATTAAGCTCAATATAAAAAATTACCTTCCTTCTGAGTGTGGACTCTGCATGGAGAAACACCCTCTGACGTATCCAGGAAGCAGAAAGAAACTTTAAGAACTATTATTAAATTGATTGAAAGAGTTGATATTGAATATATATATTTGTATACTCTAATTTATACATTTTTTTAAAGCAAAGGATGCTGCATGACTTTTAATAATTTAAGTAAAAGTGCTCGTGATAAAGGTCTGGAAAAAGCCAGACAGGTGAGAAAGAAACGAGCTGAAATAAAGATCCAGCTTAAAAAAGGAGAAATAGATATAAAAAAACTTTTTAACGATAAAGAACTTTTTGAAGAATACATTATTAACATGAAGGTTCTTGATCTGATAAGTGCACTTCCGGGTAATGGGAGAGTGAATGCGTTAAAAATTCTTAATGATTTAAACATAAATCAGAATAAAAAAGTAGGCGGACTGGGAAAGAATCAAAAGCGTGATTTTTATCGCTTTTTTAATATTGATTAAATTGATATATCTTTAAATATTTTTGATATGCGGGGGAAATTATTTATAATATCGGGACCATCAGGATCAGGTAAAAGCTGCCTGGTTGACGACATAGTAAAAGAATCAGATAACTTTGTCAGGTCTGTTTCGGTTACCACAAGACCCAGAAGAGAGAATGAAATTGATGGATGTCATTACCATTTTATAAGTGAAGGAGAATTTAAAAACCTCATAAAGGAAGATATGCTGCTGGAGTGGGCATCTTATGCAGGTTATCTTTATGGAACTCCTGTAAAATTTGTTGAGGACAATTTAAATAGAGGCAGGAATGTTATTCTGGTTATTGAAACACAGGGTGCAATGCAGATTAAAAGTAAGGTAAAGGATGCTTTTCTTATTTTTATTACAACAACTTCAATAGATGAACTCAGAAGAAGAATTGAAAAAAGAGGCACAGAACCACAGGAGGAAATAGAAAAAAGAATTAAAATTGCACAAAAGGAATTAGAGAGTATGAAATATTACGATTGCATTATTGTAAATAATAACTATAATGAATCACTGCTTAATTTAAAGAAAATTTTAAATGCTTAATTTTAAAAAGGGGTTGATAATCTAAGATGAAAGTCCAGTATATTGATGAATTCAATAAAGTTATAGACAGCAAGTATAAATTATGTATAGCAGCAGCTAAAAGGGCCAGAGAACTCGGGGAGTATCTTTCGGCACAGAAAAATATGGAGAGGATAAATGTGATAAAACCCCTGGTTGATATAGAGTCTCATGATCCTCTGGAGATTGCCTTTAACGAAATAAAGGAAGGGAAAGTAATTTTCGTGAAAAAGAAGGAATCTGTATAAATTTGAATCCGGATACATCAATTTTTTTTAAAAAAAAGATAGTTCTTGGCATCACAGCATCAATTGCTGCTTTTAAAGCAGTATCAATATGCAGTAGATTAACCAGCTCGGGGGCTAATGTAGTTCCGGTAATGACCCCCGGTGCCCTTAATTTTATAAACCCTATTACCTTTAGTTCTATTTCTGGCAACAGGACAATTGTAGAACAGTTTCAAAACCAGAGGAGAATTTATCATATTTCAATCTCTCGCAGTGCAGATATTTTTTTAATTGCTCCAGCTTCGGCGAATACAATTTCAAAAATATCTCATGGTATTGGTGATAATTTTTTGACAACATCAGTAATATCTGCAAAGTGCCCTGTTTTAATTGCTCCTGCTATGAATGAAAGTATGTACCTTGACCCTGTAATTAATAAGAATATAACAAGAATGAAAGAGAGTGGAAAGTTTTTCTTTGTGGGACCTGGAAGTGGTAAACTTGCGTGTGGCGAAGAGGGAATCGGAAGACTTGAGAATGAAGAGACGATAATTGAGAAGCTTGGTGAACTGCTTAATTATAGCAATGATTTAAAAGGCAAAAGAATTATTATAACTGCCGGAGGAACAAGAGAATTTATAGATACTGTAAGGTATATTTCTAACAGGTCCAGCGGGAAAATGGGTTATGCACTTGCTGAGGAAGCTTATTTTAGAGGCGCTCGTGAGGTTATACTTATAAGTACTGTAAAAAACCTGCCTCCTCCTTACGGGGTAAAGGTTGAATATGTTGAAAATACTGAGGAGATGAAAGAATCTCTTTTTAAATATTCTAATGATGTTGATATTATAATAATGGCAGCAGCTATAAGTGACATAGTTCCTGTTAAAAAATATGATTTCAAGCTAAAGAAGAAAGATGACATATTATCAAAAATAGAATTTAAGGAAAATGATGATATCCTCAAATTACTGGGAGAAAAGAAAAAAGAAGGCCAGTATATTGTAGGTTTTGCAGCAGAGAGCGGCTATAATACAATGAGCATTATAGAAAAAATCAGAGAAAAGAATGCAGACATGATTGTTGCAAATGACATATCCAGAGAAGGAATCGGGATGGAAAGCGATTTTAATGAAGTCGATATAATAAAGCAGGATGGGTCCTGCAGGAAACTGGAGAAGAATAAAAAAAGAATTATTGCCCGGGGAATCTGGGATGAAATTATTAAAAGTTTAAATAAATTATAAACGATTAATGGGAGCGGTAATGTTAAAGAAAAAAGATTTTTTATTTACTTCTGAATCAGTAACCGAGGGTCATCCGGATAAAATGGCTGATCAGATTTCTGATGCGATTCTCGATGCTATAATAGCAGATGACCCCCGGTGCAGAGTTGCTATTGAAACCATGCTTAAAACCGGGCTAGTATTTGTAGCTGGAGAAGTAACAACATCTACTTATGTAGAAATACCCGATATAGTAAGAGAAGTTGTTAAAAATATAGGATACACCAGAGCAAAATATGGCTTTGACTGTGAAACATGTGGTGTTATTACATCAATAGGTAAACAGTCCCCTAATATAGCACAGGGAGTAAACAGCGCTTATGAATCAAGGACCGGAAATGGTTACGAAAATGAATTTGATACGCAGGGTGCTGGAGATCAGGGAATGATGTTCGGCTATGCCTGTAATGAGACCGAAGATTTAATGCCCCTTCCCATACAGCTTGCTCATAAACTGGCCCGTCGGTTATCCGAAGTCAGGAAAGCTGGAATTTTATCGTATCTCAGACCTGACGGTAAAACACAGGTAACTGTAAGGTATGAAAATAATAAACCTGTTTCAGTAGAAGCAATTGTAATATCAGCACAGCATAAGCCGGGCATAGATATTGAATCTGAGATAAAGCCAGATATGAGAGAATTTGTAATAAAGCCAGTTATCCCGGAAGAATATATGAGTAAAAATTTAAAGTTGCTTGTCAATCCAACCGGTGAGTTTACAATAGGTGGTCCTATGGGTGATACGGGAGTCACAGGCAGGAAGATAATCATAGATACTTATGGCGGTATGGCAAGACACGGAGGGGGAAGTTTCTCTGGAAAAGATCCATCTAAAGTTGATAGGTCTGCTACTTATGCAGCAAGACACGTAGCAAAAAATCTTGTGGCCAGTGGGGTTGCTGACAGACTCGAAATAGAAATTGCCTATGCTATAGGTGTTGCGCGTCCAGTATCAATTATGATAGATACATTTAATACAGAGAAAGTAGATGTTGGCAGGATTGAGGAAGCAGTAAAGGAAATATTTGATTTAAGACCTGCTGCAATCATAAAGAATCTGGATCTACTGAGGCCTATTTATAGAAAAACAGCAGCTTATGGCCATTTTGGGAGACACGACAGAGACTTCACATGGGAAAAGCTTGACAAGGTTGATGAAATAAAGAGTTTTCTAAACCTTAAATAATTGTATTACTCTAAATGGATACCTGTAATAAATATGTTAAAAAATATGCTGAAGTTTATTTAAATATAAAAGCTCTTAAAATTGACCACCCCTTTGACTATCGGATACCATCTGATTTACTTCCTTATATTTCTACAGGTGTAGTTGTTGAGGTTCCTTTTAAAAACAGGATTGAAATCGGCTATGTTGTTAAAACCAGTGATAAATCGGAATTACCCGATAAAGAAATAAAAGATATTATAAAGGTAATTGATAGTAAGCCTGTCTTTGATTCAGGGAAAATAGAGCTTATCAATTGGATGAGCAATTATTATATTCAACCCCTGGGGAGCGTTATTAGTCTTTTATTGCCTCCCGGTGGAAAATATAGAAAATCTTCTTCACACAGTGATATTAAATTAAAGTTTAAGGATTATGTATATTTAAATAGGGAAAAGTATCTTAACCTTAAAGATACAATTAATCTAAATAAAAATCGGGCACAGAAAAGAATTATTGACTATCTTATTACTCACGGAGAAGTTTCTAAAGAAAAATTAATACGGGATACACATACCAGTTATTCGAGCATTAACAGTCTTTTAAAAAAAGATATTATTTCAATTATAAAAAAAAGAGAGAAAAGGGACTTTAAATATGAATATAATGAAGGCAGGGAACCGGAGCAAAAGATAGTTTTGAATCAATATCAGAAAACTGCAGTTTCGGGCATAGAAGATATCATTGATAAAAAAATTTTTCACAGGTTTCTAATCGAAGGTGTAACAGGAAGTGGTAAAACCGATATTTATATAGCTGTCTGTAAAAAAGTGCTGCAAGAAAATAAAAGGGCTTTTGTACTTACACCGGAGATTTCATTAATTCCACAGCTATTCTCAAGGTTTGAATCTGAATTTGGATCCAGAGTATGTGTCTACCATTCTAATATGAGTGCTGCAGAAAGATATGAAAGATGGCTGGATATACGGGATAATAAATTTGATATTGTTATAGGTACAAGGTCTTCGATTTTTACTCCTCTGGATAATCCTGGAATAATAATACTTGATGAGGAGCATGATACATCTTACAAAGAGGGAACTATGGTCAGATACAATACCGGAGATGTATCAACAAAGATGGGCGAAATACTGGGTATACCTGTTATTTTTGGAAGCGCTACTCCCGATATAGTAACAAGATACAGGGCGGAAAAGGAAAATAATTTTACTCTTTTTAGAATTCCTATCAGAGCCCGGAGCAATAGTTCTGTGGAGATGAATGTGATAGATTTAAAAAGTATAGACCACCGGAAGGAAGATATAACTATAACAAACAAATTACACAGGGCGATAAAAGACGAACTTGATAAAAATAACAAGGTGATTATTTTTATCAACAGAAGAGGGTATAGTAATTTTGTGATATGTAATAAATGCGGTAATGTACCAAAATGTCCAGCATGTGAGCTTCCTTTTAATTACCATAACGATATTAAAAAATTAATGTGTCATCACTGTGGAAGAGAACAGGATTATACAGGGAAATGTCCCTCCTGTGGGGAGGATAGTATTATTTTAAGGGGTACAGGCATCCAGAAAGTTCAGACAAAACTTGAAGCAAGATTTAAAAATGTGACGGTTTTAAGAATGGATTCTGATATTACTGCAAAGAAGAAATCGCATCAGGAAATACTCCAAAAGTTCATTTCCCCGGGTGCTGCTATTCTAATAGGTACACAAATGATAGCTAAAGGACTGGATATTGAAGATGTTACACTTGTTGGTATTATTAACTGTGATAGTATGTTTGGATTGCCTGATTACCATATGAATGAAAGAATTTATCAGCTTATAACACAGGTTTCGGGAAGAACTGGCAGGAAGGACAAAAAAGGCAGGGTAATAATACAGACTTTTAATCCAGAGAGCACTGTAATAAAAAATGTGCTGAAAAATGATTATGAATCATTTTACCGTGAAGAGATTAAAAATAGAATGGAGCTTAATTATCCCCCGTTTTCTAATTTGATAAATATTATAATTTCAGGTAAAAATGAAGCTGAAGTAAAAATTGATATAGGGAATTTGTTTAAACAGTTATCTGAAGTCATTGCAGAACTAGAGGATTCAAATAGTATTCTGGGGCCGGCTCCAGCTCCCTTTTATAAGATAAATCTATTTTACAGATGGCATATAATGGTAAAAACTAAAGATATATATAAGTTTAACAGCATATTTGCTGAAATGTTAAAAGTATTTAAAAAATTTAATGAAAATAAGATAATAGTTGATGTAGATCCTGTATGGATTTTATAAATTTACTGGGAATATATAGGAGATATATAAATTATGGCAATAAAAGAGATCAGAAAAATAGGCGACCCGGTTTTAAGAGAAAAAAGTAAAATTGTAGAGAAAATAGACGATAAAATTATAGGGCTGGTTAATGATATGGTTGATACATTAAAGGACGGAGGAGGAGCCGGTCTGGCAGCCCCACAGATAGGAATAACCAGAAGAGTAATTGTTGTTAATTTTGGTGATGAAATAAAAGCATTTCTCAATCCCGAAATAAAAATTATCGGGAAAAAACAGGAGGAGTCAAATGAAGGGTGTCTGAGTATCTATTCAATAAACGATTTCTGTGTGAGGAGATTTAAAAAGATAGAGATAAGAGCCCTGGATTTAGAAGGTAATAATGTTACTATTACAGCAGAGGACTTGATTGCCAGAATTTTTCAGCATGAGGTTGACCATCTAAATGGAATATTATATATTGACCGTCTTGACCGCAGGTCAAAAAGAGAGCTGCTTGCCAGAATTAATGAAATAAAAATAAATAATTAATCCGGAGGGCTTGAATTGAAAATAATTTTTTTTGGGTCTTCAGAAATTTCAGTTCCATTTTTAGAAGAATTATATAAATCACACCATAATGTAGTGCTTGTTGTAACTACTGTAGATAGGCCTGCCGGAAGAGGTAGAAAGATTACCGACAATGTAGTTAAAAACAAAGCAAGTGAACTCGGGTTAAGCTTTATCCAGATTGATAAATTTGATGATGCCTTTTTTAATAAAATCAAAGAAGTAAATTTTGATGCAGCAGTAGTAGTCTCTTTTGGCAGAATATTCCCTGAGAAGATTTTTGGCTTAAAAACCGCAAAATGGGTAAATATTCATCCATCTTTACTCCCCAGGCACAGGGGCCCCAATCCAATTGTCGCCACACTTTTATGTGGAGATAGTACAGGTGGTGTAAGTATAATTGAAGTAAAACCCGAGGTTGATGCAGGCGATATTTACGCACAGGTAAAATTCGGAATAGACGAGGATGATAATCGCGCCAGTCTGGAGAAAAAATCAATAGCTTTTGGAGTTCCAATTTTAATTAAAGTACTGGATTTAATTGAAAGCAATGCTATAAAACCCTACCCTCAGGGTGAGAATAACCTATCTTATAGCTATAAAATAAAAAAAGAAGATTTAAAGATTAACTGGGAAAATAGCGCAGAAGAGATAGTTAACAGAGTAAGAGCTTTTAGTCCGGAACCCGGTGCTTATTGTATCTGGAATGGTATAAGAATAAAGATACTAAAAGCGGAAGTTTTAAAAGAACTTTTGCCGGATTCATATTTATCCGTCCTGAAAGCTTATAGTACCTGCTCCCGTAATAATGGTTTCATAATAAAGGCTGATAAGGAAAACGGTATTCTTGTAAGGTGTAATAAAAATGAAGCAGTAAGGGTTACAATACTACAACCGGAAGGCAAGAAAATAATGTCAGCAGCTGATTTTATTAACGGGTACAGAATTAAAACCGGTGATAATTTTGAATGAAAAAAAGAATGAGGTAAATCCCCGCAAAATCGCTTTTCTTATACTTGCAGAGTATTTTAAAAAAAAGAAATCGCTTAAAGACATATTAAATTATCACATCAAAGATTATAAACTTTCTTCCAGGGACAGACGTTTTATCTTTAATATTGTTAAAGGTACAGTAAGATATTATTTAAGAATTGACTTTGTACTTTCCTTATTTTCAAATAAGAAGATAAAGAAAATTGATTTTGAAATTCTTATTATCCTTCGTATGGGGATTTTTCAATTGATGTATATGAGTAAAGTTCCTTATTATTCAGCAGTTAATGAGAGTGTTAAACTTGCAGCGGAAATTGCTTCTATTCCTTCTTCAAAGTTTGTAAATGCAGTATTGCGTAATGTAAGTTCAATAAAGAATATAAATTTGTTTGCAGATAAAAAGATAGAAGAGCTTTACTGTGATGAGATTGATAAAATCAGTATAAAATACTCTTACCCTGACTGGCTTGTAAAATACTGGGCCTCATGGTACGGAATAGAGAAAACTGTACTCATATGTAAATCATTAAATAAAAATCCGCGCAATTATTTAAGAATCAATAGAAGTAAAATTACTATGGAAGACCTATTAAAAGAATTAGATAGAGAATCATTTCAGGGTAAACCTGTAGATTTAAGTACTGGAGAAGATAAAAAACAGGTTACGAATACAACAAGGGGGGTGTGCTACAATAATGAATTTTTCCAGAAAAATATATTTGAAGATACGATAGAGGTAGCAAGTGTGCAGAATATAGCAAGAATAGATGCTTATATTAAAGGTTTAATGTCTATCCAGGATATTTCTTCCCAGATAGCTGTAAAATATTTCTTACAACCCTGTACTGGAGAGAAGGTACTTGATGTATGTGCCGCTCCGGGCAGCAAAACAACTTATATTTCAGAACTTATTGGAGATAACGGTAAAGTCATATCAGTAGATATCAGTAAAAAAAGGCTGGAGCTTCTTAAAGAAAATCTTGTAAGACTTAATAAAAAAAATGTACTGGCTATGGAAGCAGATGCAACTGAAAAGGATTTTTTGGAGAAAGGGAAAACTGTCTGGAGCATAAGTCTGGGAAACAAAGAAATAATCGATGATTATGCTGGTTATTTTGATAGAATTTTTATTGATGCGCCATGCAGTGCATTCGGGACAATTTCGAAGAATCCAGACGTAAAATACAATAAGACAATGGATGATATCATCCGCCTGGCAGAAATGTCATATAAAATAATTGTAAACTGTGATAAGTATCTAAAAAATGGTGGCAGACTGGTATTTTATACATGTACACTGTCACCCATAGAGAATCAACAGATGATAGACAAATTTTTAAAAGAATTTAATGAAGAATATGATATTATAAAACCTGATATTTTCGGTATTTTAATATCAACTTCAGGTTTAAAGGAAGATTTAACCTATCTTGAAGGGAAAGAAGATGGATACTTTGAGATAATGCCTTATCATTATGAAGGTGAGGGTGGTTTTGTATGCAGTCTTAAAAAAAAATTGTAAAGCATATTACATTAAAATGATTCACAAAAAGGGCATAGAGCTAATGAAAGTTATTTTGTTTGTCATAACAGGGTTTATTATTTAGTCAGAACTATAGATTAAAGAAAATTTATACAACCTTTTTAACTTTACCGGATGTCAGACAGCTGGCGCATATATTTATTGTTTTAACCTGACCTTTATATTCAACCTTTGCTTTATGAATGTTAGGTTTAATTGTTCTCCTGGTTTTTTTATGTGAGTGACTTACTATATTTCCAAAAGATGTCTTTTTCCCACAAATTTCACATGTATTTGACATTTTAACTCCCGTATTTTTCTAATATTATCTAAAATTATATTTCAATGTATTATTTATATTTGTATTTTATAATTATCTGGTTCAGGGATTAAAATAAATAATCAATATAAATTAACCATAAATGAATCAGAAACGAATATTATCACTTTATTTATTAATTTTCAAGAAAATTAAAGGTCAAGAAAATTAAAGGTTATTATGTTATTTAAAGGTTAAAAGAAATTTTTATTCTTTAGAGTCAAGGAGTAATTATTAAAATACTTTTTAGTTATTCAGGGAAATATAACTGTGGCTGTAACCATTTTTTAATATACGCTATGTTTAAATATGTGTTATGTTATGGCATAAAGAGCAGGAGAAAAGCTTATTTAAAATAAATAAAGCTATCAGTAGAAACAATTTTTAATTAATATAGTCTTTTATGATGTAATAAATAAGTAAATAGTATAATTTTTTTTATCTGGATAGAAATAAAGTGGATTTTATTATAATATACCAGAATACTAAATAGTTTTAATTTAAGGTGGTAAGAATATGCTTGATAAGATAAATGAGCAGGACCTAAAAAGAGCAATTAATATTATAATAGAGAATTTTAAAGAGAATGAAGCTAAAATAAATGAGCTAAATGTATTTCCTGTACCTGATGGAGACACTGGTACCAATATGCTTCTTACTTTGAAAGCAGTCAGGGATCAGATTTCAAAGCTAGACGATTTTTCTATAAAAAATGTTCTGGAAGAAGCATCATTTGCTGCATTAATGGGCGCAAGAGGTAACTCGGGTGTTATATTATCACAGATACTTAAGGGTCTTTTTGATATAATTATAGAAAGTGATGATTTTAATCTGGATGTTATTAAAGAAGCGTTAAAGTCAGCAAGAGATTTAGCCTACAGTTCTGTTCAGAATCCAACTGAAGGAACAATGCTTACAACCATTAAAGATATTTGCGACTTTGTTGAAAACTTAACTAATAATACACATAAAATAAAAATGACAGATTTTCTGGATGAAATTATTTCTGAAACCGAGAAATCTGTTGAGAGATCGACTCTCCTTCTTCCTGTTCTGAAAAAAGCAGATGTGGTAGATGCAGGAGCTCAGGGCATTCTTGATATATTAATAGGGACAAAGAAAGCTCTGAAAGAAATCGAGAGTATAAATGGAAGAGAGCTTGAAAAGAAGGTTAAAGAGGCCAATAAAGTTCATGCTGCTTCTGTAACAGGTACAGGTAATAATGGTAAACAAACTGGAAGTCACACCTTTGCTGACGGATCTGGAATTAGTGAACAGATTGAAAAAGAAAGTCTCGAAGAGGTGAAGCGTACCTACGAAATTAAATATGTGTACTGCACCGAGCTTATGCTGAAAGGTAAAAAGATAGATATAGATAGGTTAAGGGAGAGAATAGAAAGCTATGGCGATAGCGCAATGGTGGTTGGAAATGAAAATATGGTTAAGATACATGTTCATACAAATCAACCCCACAAAGTTTTAAGAGCTGCATTAAGGGAAGGTACCCTGCATAATATCCAGATTAATAATATGGAGGACCAGAGGAGAGAAGTTGTTGGAGTGGGTTATGAATTGGAATCTGAAGAAAGATCTCCGGTATTGTCACGAGCTCTGGTAGCAGTAGCCAATGGCGAGGGTATGAAAGAAATATTAAAAAGTATTGGTGTAGATGTTATTGTTAATGGTGGACAGAGCATGAATCCATCAACATATGATATAGTTAAAGAAATAAACAACCTCGAAGCTTCAGATGTTTTTATATTCCCAAATAATAAAAATATAATACTGGCTGCAAATCAGGCAAAGCAAATAATAAGAAATAAAAATATTTATATAATACCCACTACAAGTATTCCTGCAGGTATATCTGCAGTCCTATCCTATAATCCGGATACCGGGATTGAAGAGAATATAAAAAATATGGAAGAAGCGGCAGAGAAAACCAAAAGCGGGGAAGTAACACAGGCTGTAAGAGATGCAAATTTGACGGTTAGCGAAATAAAAAAAGGCGAGTTTATTGGTCTGTCTGATGGCAGAGTGAGAGTAGTGTCAGATAATGTTGTAGATGCAGTAGCTGACCTTGTGAGGGATATCGCAACTTCAACAGAAGAAGTTGTTACTATTTATACGGGTAAAGATGCAAAACAGGAAGATACTGATAACATCAGAAAAAAAATAAAAGAATATTTCCCTAAAATAGACATAGAAGTACATAAAGGCGAGCAGCCCTTATACCCCTACATATTTTCAATAGAATAATTCGATTCATATAAATGGTGATTAATCATTAGAATTATTTCAGGCAAATATAAAGGCAGAAAATTAAAACCTCCTTCTAATTACAAAATCCGACCAACTCTTGATAAAGTAAAAGAAAGTATTTTTAATGTTATTGGTAGCAGAATAGAAGAAGCAAATGTCCTTGATTTATTTGCCGGAACTGGCTCTCTGGGAATAGAATCTTTAAGCCGGGGTAGCAAAATTGTATATTTTGTCGATAAAAGCTTTGAGTCTATTGCCCTAATAGAATATAATATCAGAAGTTTAAAAATTGATAGTGAAAAATATAAAATAATAAAAGCTAATGTTCTGAATTTTCTTAATTTTTATAAGGGACCTGAATGGGATATAATTTTTCTTGATCCTCCCTTTAAAATCGAGAGCGATATAATGAAAAAAATATTTAATACCATAGTTGAAAGGGAAATTGTTAAAAAAGATTCTCTGATAATATACGAGTATTTTTTTAAAAGGGATATTACAGAAGAGATTAATAAATTAAAAGTTATTAAAAAGTCGCACTTTGGAGATAAGGATGTAATTTATCTTTCTCCTTAAGTTAAATTTCTAAAGATTGGATTTAAAGAATGGAAAAAATAGCATTGTGCCCTGGAACATATGATCCGCTAACAGAAGGTCACAGAGATATAATACTGCGATGTTCTAAAATATTCTGTAAGGTTATGGTTGCTATATCAAAAAGCCCGAGGAAGAAACCTCTTTATTCTATTGATAAGAGAGTAGATTTTGCAAAAAGAGCTCTATCTGATTTAAAAAATGTTGAAATTATTACCTTTGATGGATTGCTGGTAGACCTGGCAAAAGAAATAAAAGCCGGAGTTATTGTAAAAGGGTTGAGGGCTATTTCAGATTTTGAATATGAATTTCAAATGGCACAAATAAATAAAAAATTAAATCCAGAAGTTGAGACAATGTTTATGGTAACCAATCCTAAATTTGCTTACCTAAGTTCCAGTGCTGTAAAAGAGGTAGCTATGTTTAAAGGTAGTATAACAGGTCTTGTTCCAAAAGAAATAGAGCAGGATATAATTGAAAGTTTTAATAAAAATAAATTTAAATAGAAAGAGGCATGGAGAAGAATATGGACTCATTAGAGATTATTGACCGTATTGAGGAATTACTGGATAAGAGTAAAAGAGTTCCTTTTTCGTCCAATATAATGGTAAATGAAGCTGAAATATATGACTTAATAGACGAACTGAGAAGTTCGCTTCCCGAAGAATTCAAACAATCCCGATGGATTGTGAAAGAGAGGGAAAACATGATAGAAGAAGCAAAAAGGTACTCTGAAAAATTAATCAGAGAAGCTAAGGAAAAAGCAGAAGTTCTTGTCAGTGAGACAGAAGTACTTAAAAACGCTACAAGAAAATCTGAAGAATTGATGAGTGCGGTAGAGGCGAGAGCAAGAACTATAAGGTTAGAAGCTGAGGATTATGCTGATGAGAAGCTCGCAAACCTTGAAGTAACATTACACAAACTGCTGGCAGCTATTGAAAAAGGCAGAGAGCAGTTCAGAGGCACCATGGGGCAGAGAGACGAATAGGCCGGTATATTTTTATTGAATAATTGTCATTTTATGCTATATTTAATTACCTGTGCTCATTATTTATAACAGGTTTGTAACGAAAATATTTATCAGGAGGGAATAAATTGGCTGTTCCAAAAAGTAAAACATCGAAATCAAAAAGAGATAAACGCAGGACTCATTACCGGCTGAGTATTTTAAATATAACCGAGTGTCCGAGATGCCACAGTAAAAAAATATCACACAGGGTTTGTGAAAATTGTGGTTATTATGCTGAAAATGAAATAATTGTATTTGAGAGGAAGGACAAAAAGAAAGAAAAGGTAGAGAAAAGGGAAGCAGATCAGAAGAAAAGGAGAAATGAAGGGGGTAAATAAGAATTGGATATAAAAATGGATGTCTGTGATTTAACTGAAGGAAATTTTTTTTGTCCCCGATCTGTTGCAGTAATTGGAGCATCCAGGGGAAAAGGGAAAGTTGGCAATGTAATACTTGAAAATATAATAAACTCTGGATACAGTGGAAAAATATATCCAGTGAATCCAAATGCAGATGAAATATTTGGAATTAAATGTTATCCTTCAATTTTAGATACACCTTCAGATGTTGAACTGGTTATTATAACTATTCCGGCACAGTTTGTATGTCAGTCTTTAGAAGAATCTTCAAAAAAGAATGTAAAGTGGGCTATTGTTATATCTGCAGGTTTTAAAGAAACCGGCATAGAAGGAGCAAAAAGGGAAACCCAGCTGGTAGAGTTAGCTAAAAAGCATGGTATTAGAATTCTCGGACCCAATTGTCTTGGAATGATAGATACTTATTGTCCTTTTAATGCTTCGTTTTCAAAAATCATGCCATCAAAAGGTAAAATAGGATTTTTGTCCCAATCGGGTGCTCTTGGTACAGCTATACTTGACAGAGCAAGTGCAAACAATATCGGATTTTCTAAGTTTGTTTCACTGGGTAATAAAGCAGATATTTCAGAAAACGACCTGTTTAATGATTGGGAAAAAAGAAATGACACCAGTGTTATTACTGCTTATCTTGAAGGTGTAAAATGTGGCAGAGAATTTATTAAAATATCTTCAAGAGTATCTAAAAAGAAACCAATAATTGTTATGAAATCTGGTAATACAGATGCAGGAGCCCGGGCAGTTTCTTCACATACGGGCTCTCTGGCAGGTTCGGCAAGGGCTTACGAGGCAACTTTTAAGCAGACAGGAATAATAAGAGCAAACACTATAAAAGATTTTTTTAATTATGCTATGACTTTTTCATATCAACCATTGCCTAAAGGTAAAAAAGTTGCAATAATAACAAATGCAGGTGGTCCCGGTATTATGGCTACTGATGCCTGTGAAAAAAATAATATACCACTTGCAACGATAGGATCAGAAACCATAGAAGAACTAAAAAAATTCTTACCCGAAGCAGCAAACTTTTATAATCCTATAGATATACTGGGCGATGCTTTATCAGATAGATATAAAAAAACTATGGAAATAGTTATAAATGATAGTAATGTTGATGCTATACTGGTAATGCTAACTCCACAGGC
>JAQVEM010000083.1 GCA_028697935.1 Actinomycetota bacterium | reverse complement strand
TAAAAGACCCGAAAAGACCGATAGGTTCATTTATGTTTCTCGGTCCTTCAGGTGTTGGTAAAACAGAGCTTGCAAAAACTATAGCAGAATTCTTATTTGACAAAGAAGAAGCTCTGATACATATTGACATGTCAGAGTATATGGAAAAACATTCTGTTTCTAAACTGGTTGGTTCTCCTCCTGGTTATGTAGGTTATGACGAAGGAGGACAGTTAACCGAAATGGTAAGGAGAAAGCCATACAGTGTGATTCTTCTTGATGAGATAGAAAAAGCACACCCGGATGTTTTCAATATATTACTTCAGATATTTGAAGAAGGTCATCTTACTGATTCGCAGGGTAAAAGAGTTGATTTTAAGAATACAGTAATTATAATGACTTCAAACCTTGGAGCAAGAGAAATCCAGAAAAATACTCCTATGGGATTTAAAACTGTAAATAAAGAGGATTTGTCCTATAGTGAGATAAAAGAAAAAGCAATGAGTGAACTAAAGAAAGCTTTCAGACCGGAGTTTCTTAATAGAGTTGATGAAGTAATAGTATTTCATAAGTTACAGAAACAACATATTTACAGTATCATGGATTTGATGATTGCAAAAGTACAGCAGCAGCTCGAGCTTCAGGGCATACTGATTGAACTCAAAAAAAGTGCGAAAGATCTGCTTTTGGAAAAGGGCTACGACTCTTCAATGGGTGCACGTCCAATGAGAAGGACTATCCAGAATCTAATAGAAAACCCGCTTTCTGAGAAACTGATAAGCGGTGAAGTTAGATCCGGTCAGAAAGTAGAGGTAAGTGCAAAAGATAAAAAAATGTATTTTGACATTAAGAATATAGACAGCGGCAGTGTGTTAAAAGTGTGATTTTTAAAAATGTTAATGGATAGAAGAGAAGAATTATTAATTGAATGTCTTAAAAAAATAGCTCCTGGTACTGACCTTAGACTGGGTATAGAATACATACTTCAGGGGAAAACAGGGGGACTGATTGTTGTAGGGGATTCAGAAGAGGTTTTAAAGCTTGTAAATGGTGGATTTTATATAGGATGCAGTTTTACACCGACAAAATTTTATGAACTGGCAAAAATGGATGGTGCAATAATTCTGAGTTCTGATGCAAAACGTATTTTATATGCCAATACACACCTTTTCCCCGATCCAGGTATCAGTACATCTGAAACAGGGACAAGACACAGGACCGCAGAGAGAGTGGCAAAGCAAACCAATACCCTTGTTATTTCTATATCAATGAAAAGAGATGTAGTTACAATATATAAAGGTGATATAAAATATATGTTAGAAGAGACAAGAGTTATAATGGCCAGAGCAAATCAGGCACTCCAGACACTTGAAAAATATAAAGAAGGGTTAGATGAACTTATTTTTAATCTAACTATAAAAGAACTGGAAGATGTTGTAACTCTTTTTGATGTTGTAAACATACTGCAGAGGTCCAGCATTGTACAGAAAACAGAAAAAGAAATTAAGAAATATATATACGAGCTGGGAGTAGAGGGAAGACTTTTAAAAATGCAGGTGGAAGAATTAATGGCTGATGTAGTCAGCGATTCTTTGAATATTATAAGTGATTACGTTCATCCTAATATTAATGATAATCCGGCTGAAATAAAGAATAAAATAAATCTATTAAGTGAGAAGGAATTACTTGAACTTGAGAATATTGCAAAAATTCTGGGTTATGAGGTTGAAGGCAGTTTAAGAGAATTTAGTATGCATCCAAGAGGCTTCAGGATTATCAACGAAGTAATAAGACTTCCTCACTCAGCTGTTACAGCTTTAGTAGAAAAATTCGGGAGTTTAAAGGGTATCATGAATGCATGTGTAGAAGAATTATCAGGAATAGCAGGAATTGGTAAAAATAGAGCCAGATCTTTACATGATAAACTGGAAAAGTTTGCAGAATATTATTTGTATAATGAGCCCTACAATAGAAAAAGAGGAGTAATCCCGAAAATTAACATATGATAATTGCCGGGATATTGTTCTGTTTTTGCTATTTAGATTTCACTGGTAATTGATTTTCAACAATTTCTTTTGATAATAATTTATGGATGTAGCGATAATTACAGCAGCCGGAAGAGGTATAAGGTTTAAGAGCAATATCAACAAGCAATTTTTAGATATTTATGGGAAGCCTGTACTGGCTCACACTATTAGTGCCTTTCAAAACTCTTCGAAAATAAAAGAAATTTATATTTCAGTTCCCGGGGATTACCTTGAATTCTGTCAGAAAAACATAATTGAAAAATATTCATTTACAAAAGTAAAAAAACTGGTATTTGGTGGAGACAGCAGGCAGGAGTCTGTATATAATGCACTTAAAGAAGTGCCTTCTTCTACCAGAATAGTATCTATTCATGATGGTGTAAGGCCACTTATAACTACTGAAGAAATAAATCTCTTATTAAACACACTTATAAGAGAAAACAAAAAAGATAGCAAAATAAAAGGGGCTATACTGGCGGCACCTGTGATGGAAACTGTAAAGGTAATAGATGGTAACATCATAAAAAGAACCATACCAAGGGATACTGTATGGCATGCTCAAACTCCACAGACTTTCTTTTATAAAGATATCTTAAAGGCACATAGTAAAGCATTAGAGGATGGTTTTATTGGGACAGATGATGCTTCTCTGGTGGAAAGAATGGGTTTTAAAGTTTATGTGGTAAGAGGAAAGAGTGAGAATATAAAAATAACAACTCCCCTTGATTTATTTCTTGCAGAGCTTGTTATGGTCAGAAACGGAAGAAAAAGAAGGAGCTAAATTTAATATATAAAAATATATAAATAGCTCATATAATTCATATAAACAAAAGAATAAAGGGAAAACTAATTATGAGAACTGGAATGGGACTTGATATACATAAATTTAAAGCAGGCAGAAAACTTGTACTTGGTGGGGTTGAGATTGAGTATAGTATGGGGCTGGAAGGCCATTCTGATGCAGATGTTCTGGTACATTCTGTAATGGATGCTATTCTGGGGGCCTGTGGTCTTGGAGATATTGGAGTTCATTTTCCAGATACTAATATGAAATATAAAGATATTTCAAGTCTCATCTTACTGGAAAAAGTAAGAGAAAAAATGGAGAAAGAAAAATATAGTGTTGTAAATATAGACTCTATTCTTGTAATCCAGAAGCCAAAAATATCAAAATATATCCCTGAAATGGAAAAAAATATAGCAAAGACTCTGGGAATAAATAAAGATGATATAAATATAAAAGCAACTACTACTGAGGGCCTTGGATTCTGCGGAAAGGGTGAGGGAGTTGTTGCATACAGTGTGGTTTTACTAAAATAACTATAATTTTGATTTATATATAAGTTATACTGCGGTGCTGTGAAATCATATGTATGGGGAATTTTTATGACCGGACTATTTTATTATTAACTTACAACTTAAAGAATGTATTCTGCAATTATAAAATGGAGTAAAAATTATGCCACGGCTTAGATTTGCACCATCTCCAACAGGAGGTCTGCACATAGGAACAGCAAGGACTGCTCTGTTTAACTGGCTTGCTGCAAAAAGTTTGAAAGGGCACCTGATCTTAAGGATAGAAGATACTGATGCGAAGAGATCAAAAAGCTTTTATGAGAAATCTATAATCAGGGATTTAGAATGGCTTGGACTCGAATGGGACGAATTCTACAGGCAGAGCGACAGGATTAAAATATACGGGGAGTTTGCAAGGAAGTTACTGGATCAGAATAAAGCCTACAGATGTTTTTGCACTCCTGAAAGGCTTGAAAAACTTAAAGAAGATCAGTATGCGGCGGGTAAAATGTCAAAATATGATAATAGATGCAGAGAACTTTCTCCTTCGGAAATTGAAAAAAATTTAAAGGAAGGTAAGAAGTTCGCAATAAGATTCAGGGTAAATACTGATAGAGAAATTACTTTTAATGACTTAATAAGAGGAAGAATAACTTTTAGCGCTGATACTATAGGAGATTTTATAATCATTAAATCAGACGGTATGCCATCCTACAATTTTGCAGTTGTAGTAGATGATGGTGATATGAAGATAACCCATGTTTTAAGGGGAGAAGACCACATAACAAATACCGCAAGACAAATTCTTTTATTTGAAAGTCTCGGATTCAGACAACCATTTTTTGCACATCTGTCTATGATACTCGGGAGAGATGGTTCAAAATTGAGTAAGAGACATGGTGCAACAACAATTTCCGAGTTCAGGGAAGAAGGTTATCTGGCTGAAGCTATGACAAACTACCTTTCGTTACTTTCATGGTCTCCCGGAGGTGATGAAGAAATATTTAATATAAGAGATGTCATAGATAAATTCAGGATACAGGATATATCAAGAAGTCCGGCTATATTTGATGTGGATAAATTAAAATGGATAAATGGTATTTATATAAGAAAAAAATCCCCTGAAGAACTGGCGGATCTATGTATACCCTATTTAATCAGAGACAAAATAATAAGCAGGGAAGATAAAGAAAATCCAGAAGTAATGAGAAAAATTTTAAGAGGAGCAAAAGCATTTCGCGATAATTTAAAAGTTCTGGGTGATTTTTCTTTTTATATGAAAGATTTTTTTAGTGATGTAATTACAGATTATAGTGCAGAATCGATTGAAGTTTTAAGACTTGATACCTCTAAAGTTGTAATAGATTGTTTTCTAAAAGTTCTTGAGAGTAGATATAAATCTTTTGACAATGGTATTGATATAGATTTAAATGAAGAGCAAAGTAGAGAACTGATTAATCTGGTTGCAGAAAATCTTAAAGGACAAAAAATAAAAGGCCGGCTGCTCTATATGCCCATTAGAGTTTCTCTTACAGGTAAAACGCACGGCCCGGAGTTACCAGATGTTATTTCTATAATAGGTTTAAAAAATAGTATTCAAAGAGTTAAACAAACATTAGAATATATAAAAAGTAATAATCTGTAATTTTAAAAAAAAATTTTTAACTTAGTAATTTAGTTTACATTCATAATCGGCAGGTAAGGTAATGGGATTAATAGGAGAATTAAAAGATCTTGTAAGGGCTGCAAAAGAGAGGGACCCGGCTGCAGTGAGTACTGCAGAAATTATATTTACTTATTCAGGTGTACATGCAGTCATGAATCATAGAGTGGCACACTGGCTTTACAAACACAAAGTGCCTTTTATCCCGAGGTGGATGTCACAGTGCAGCAGATTCTTTACCGGGATAGAGATACATCCAGCGGCAAAGATAGGCAGGAGTTTTTTTATAGACCATGGTATGGGAGTTGTTATAGGTGAAACAACTGAAATTGGTGATAATGTAACCCTTTATCAGGGTGTAACACTTGGCGGAACAGGGAAAGAAAAAGGTAAGCGGCATCCTACAATTGGCAATAATGTCGTTATTTCTGCAGGAGCGAAGGTACTGGGTTCTATTACAATTGGTAATAATGTTATTATAGGGGCAGGAGCAGTGGTTGTTAAATCAGTTCCCGATGGGTGTACTGTAGTAGGAGTTCCTGGAAGGATAGTAAAAGTTGGTGGAGAAAAGGTTCTGTCAGATGAGTTTCACAGAATGAATCTGCCTGACCCTGTTAGTGAAATTTTAAGTGATTGCTGTGCAAGAATAGATTTTTTAGAAAAAGAAGTAAAAAAGTTAAAGGAAGAAAATAAATAATATTTATAGCTAAAAATTTTAATGAATAGTTATCACAATTCAGAATTTTGCCAGATAATATTTTTAGTCAAAATTCCAATAAGTGTGTATTATTGATTCTATAAATTTATAAAATAACAAAATCAACAGAGAAATAATTTAGTGGCGGGAGGATTCAGTGAGTCTAAAAGTTTATAATACTCTTCACAGGAAAAAAGAATTGTTTGAATCAAT
>JAQVEM010000082.1 GCA_028697935.1 Actinomycetota bacterium | reverse complement strand
CTTCTACTTCCCTGACATCTGTCCTGTGTAGATTTCTTATCTCAAGAGCTATTTTTTCAAGAGTAGCCCCACAAATTGCCAGGGTTGATATTAACTGAGCATGCCTGTCCCTCTGAAGAATCTGCGTGGATGCAGGAGAAGGCTTTAAATTAAGAGCATCACAAACTTTTTTTTCAACTTCAGGCGGTATATTGGCATATGTACCAACAGCACCCGATATTTTTCCATATCTAATATTTTCCCCTGCCTGCTTCAATCTTTCCAGGTTCCTTGCCATCTCAAAAGCATATACACAGAGTTTAAGCCCAAGAGTTATGGGCTCCGCATGTACACCATGTGTTCTTCCTATCATAACTGTATGAGCGTATTCTTTTGATTTTATTTTAAGAGTACCAATAAGCTTTTTTATTTTATTTTCTATTAAATATACTGCTTCAAGTATCTGAAGTGAGAGAGCTGTATCGCAAACATCTGAAGATGTCAACCCGTAATGAAGATATTTTGATGAATCTCCAATATATGAAGAAACTTCCGTTAAAAAAGCTATAACATCATGATTTGTTTCTTTTTCAATTTCGTTTATTTTAGAAACTTCAAATCCAGCCTTTTTATTTATATCATTAGCTGCTTCCAGAGGAATGATGCCGATTTCTGCCTGCGCTCTTGCTACCGCTTTTTCTATATCAAGCCACTTGCTAAACTTATTATTTTCACTCCATACAATAGCCATCTCTTTTAAGGTATATCTGGGAATCATAGACACTCCTATAGCATATAAATAATAGAATTTACTGAATACTTTTAATTATTAACTGGTGAAACAGAATAATACCCTATAATAATTCCTCGAGTATTTTTTCTCTGAAAGTCTGATAATTTTCCGGGTCTCCAAGGTCCAGTAGTTCTTCTCCACAATCAAAAAAGACCTGGTCATAATCTTTAAGACATATATCAGAAATTTTTAAAAGCCATTTGTTATTGAGCTTCCAGCTTTTTAAATCACCCAGCCAGTTTTTTTCACCAGGGGGAATATTATTTTTTATAAAAGTATCAAGCTCTTCCGATTTTTTTGAAACCTGCAACAGAAAATAAACTTTCTCAGAAAGGGATGAAATATTCGCTATGCTTAAACCTTTATCAGCATTCATTACTTTTCTCCTGGTAATTTTATATACTTTTTTATTGAATACAAATGTTTTATTAATTCTATATTTTTAAATCTATGATTTTTTTATTTTAACATAAATAACTAATAATCTACCAGTCCGGATTAGATTCTTATTATTTTAGATTCTCATTTAAATAATTTCTTACTTCATTCTCATCAACAACCACATAGCTTATTCCATCTATGCTGGCAGGTGTTCCGGGAATCGTTAACCAGTTTATATCTTTACTAGAGAATAATATCATAAATCCAGTAGAACAAAAATCCCAAACCGAAAAATTAGATTCCGTTTCTTCATTTAATACTTCTATAATCTGAGGAGCTTTAGGAATTATTGATAAGTTAAATTTCTGCTTTAACAATTCACTTAAAAAGTATTTCTGCCTGTCTACCCTATCAAAGTCAGCTCTGGCTGTCGACCTGCATCTTACAAATGATAAAGCCTGATCACCATTCATTGTATAGGTTCCGGGGTCAAAATCTGCTCCTGATAATGGATCGTGAAGAGGTTCTTCCACAGTGATTGTTACCCCGCCAAGTATATTAATAATCTCTTTAAAACCCCTGAAATTAACGACCATTACTTTATTCGCGTTGATACCGGTTAGCTGGTATACTTCTTCTTTGATCATATCGTGTCCACCAAATTTATAGGCTGCGTTAATTTTATTCCAGCCGTACCCCTCAAGATTAACTCTGGTATCACGTGGAATAGAAATAAGACTGCTTTTCTTTCCAGGGCCACCAATATGAAAAATAATAATAGTATCAGTTAAACCAACAAATGTATTACTATCTTCCCTCTCATCAATTCCAAGTATTAATATATCTTTATTCCCGGGATTTAAAAAGGAAGTAAATAGAAAGACCAGGACAATCAATATAAAAACAACAATTATTGTAATAAAACAGCCTTTTACTTTATTCATATTTACTATATTTCTTATCTCTCATATTTTTAACAACTTTATTATCTAAATTATTTACGCTCTACATATCCAGTATGTGATAAATAATACAGAGTATGCAGCAATTTTTCAATGGGATCAGTTGTTTCAACTCTCACTCCGGCAGGTGCTTTAATAGGAACTGAAGTATAATTTATAATTACTTTAGCGCCAGCTTCGATAAGAACATCAGTGGCTTTTTGTGCAGAATCAGGTGGAACAGCCAGTATGGCAATTTCAATATTATTTTTTCTGATCTCATCTTTTATCATGTTTATGTCAAGTACTCTATGCCCTGATATAGTTTTCCCAATGATATCAGAATTATTATCAAAAACACATTCTATTCTAAAGCCAAATCTTTCAAGCATTTTATATTTCAAAATTGCTCTACCAAGATTACCGGCCCCGATTAAGGCAATACGGACTGATCTGTTGTAACCCAGAATGTTATTAAATGATTTGATAAGCTCATCAATATTAAAACCCACACCCCTCTTACCCTTTATTTTAAAATAATTAAGGTCTCTTCTTACCTCTGCGCTATTAATTCCTGTATTTTTACTTATATCTATAGAGGTTGTTGTTCTTTTACCTGCTTCTTTTAATTGCACTACATATTTTAAATATTGAGTTAATCTTGAAATAACACCTTCAGAATATATTTTTTCGGCCATTTTATAAATCAATCCCCCGGTTAATTATAATTATTTATTTATGGATAGATCCTTTTAAAAACTTTGTATCACAATTGTAACAGGATATAAATCCTTTTACAAGAACCTCCGGAGCAGGTGATTTGTTAGTTTGCTCAGGCTTTTAATTTAAAATTATAAATCCCATCTTCTATTACGAAATTGCTGCCACAATTTTTACATTCTATCTTACTCCCACTAATAGATAGAGTTGCTTTCCCGCAGGAATTACATATTAGAATATCTTCAATTTTTATCTTCCCATTTGCCCCGGTGTTATTTGCTCCAGTAGTATTCTCATCTATTTTTTTGTTAAGGACACACTTTAAGAAAACGCTTGGCCCCAGCAATATAAAGTAAAAAAACTTCTGGTAAATTTTTTCAAAAAAAATAAGAGTCCTGGTGCCAGGAAACTTTTTAAAGGAACTAATTCTAAAATTAGAAACACTTATCCTTTTTTTTATTACAAAATCTCTTTCTTTTAAGAAATTTGTTATATATTCAGGATGAAAATTTAATATAGTTTCACCTACCTGGGATGGCTTCATATTAAAAGGAGAGGTATCCATCCTGCCGAGAAAAAATCTAAATATGTTTTTAATATTTCTTTTATTGGCAAATTCTAAAATAAAAACACCACCTGCTTTTAGTATTCTCCTGACTTCATCAAAATAACCAGCCGGATTATCAAGGTGGTGCACCACCCTTACAGTCAATATAACATCAGCACAGTCTGATTTTATAGGGATAGAGGTTGCATCCGAAGCAATAAAAAATACTGAAGAGATTTTGTCCGGGTCATCACCCAAAAATTTTTTTATTCTTTCTCTAGCATTTTTTAAGTTATTAACCGAATTGTCAACCAGGACTGCTGTTCCAAAATCCATATATTCATTAAACAACCTTCCATAACCACAGCCAATATCAACTATGAGTTTATCTTTTTTATTCACCCCGGCCAGTAATGTTCTGATTGCCATCCTTTCAGCTTTATCTTCATATAACCTTTTGTTATCCTCCCAGAACTTACTATAATCATAATTATCGTAATCTGTTTTTCTAAAATTCAATCCTCTAAAATGCTCCTTTAAATTTTTAAAATAGAATTCTGTTAATTATCTGGGTAATTATACAACATTTAACTCTATTTGGGTTTATATATTTCTTTTCTTTTATCTTTCTCCAGTTTAAAAAGTATATTAATTATACTGGATCATAAATACAAATATCATTAATTATACCCGGCTTTTAAATATACCTTACTTTGATTTTTCTTTTTTTCCTATTTCAGGTTCATAACTTATTTCACCATCATTTTTTGCTATAATTTTTATCTGATTGAATTCCAGACTTACAGCTATGACATCTGCTGTGATGCTGGTAATGTTAAATTTTTTTCCTTCTTTATTTTCCCAGCTCCTTAAATTCACATGTCCGCTTACCAGAATTCTATCTCCCTTTTTGAGCGTGGATGCACAATTTTCTGCCAGATAATTCCAGCTGGTGATATTAAAAAAGTCAACTGATTCAGATTCCTTTCCATTTCTGTCAATCCATTTTTTATTAACGGCAATTCCCATTTCAGTAATTGCTGTTCCTTCGTTAGTGTATTTAATTTCTGGATCCCGGGTCAGGTTACCCAGTAAAAAAATTTGATTTACATAATTCATATTTTTATTCCTTTCTTCCAGACATTTTTAAAATTAAATGAAAAACCTTAAAAACTAAACCTGTAAGAATCACAATAATTAAACTCTTCATCCCACGGATACACCACTTTTGTTTTAGATGTAGATTTGACCATACTGTCTCCCCTGATAAACTTATCTATCAGAAAAAACTTCACACTTTTCTCAACTGTAACTGTTACACTGTCATAGCTACATATGCATTCAACAAGAGTACAATTGTTTAATCGGGTAACTTCTTCAGCCACCTTTGCACAGTCAGGATTTTCAAAAAACAATAAGTTTTGCGCAACAGCCAGCGAGGCTGCATCTGAAGCATTTTTTGTTTGCTCCCTGACTTTAAAAACCTGACAAATGTCTAAAACAACTAAAAATAGAATTGTTAAAATTACTCCGGTAACGAGTACAGGGAGAGTAATATTCCCGCTGTCCTGTATTATTATATTTTGTATTCTAAAGTGTTTTGGTAGCATTCTATCCTCATTATTTAAGAGCATTAATAACATTCTATCCTCATTATACTTTTTGCTTCTAATAAACCAGCCCCTCTTGATAAGTCAGATCCACCTGCTGCAAAGATTCCTCTCAAAAATGGAATACCACCGGAGTTATAAGATACAACTACTTCAACAGTGTCTCCGACTTTTCTGGATTCCCGGCTATCAGGAGTAATTTTTATATCAAGTTTATCCTGATCAAAATTCAGGCAAACTTTTTTTATACAAAGATAAGCCTCCTCATCTGAATTAGATGTTGCTATTACTCTTGCTCCTTCACGGGCAGCCTGCTCCAGTATGTTTTGCTGGTAAATTAATAATCCTGAATGGGAAACAGCTAAAATTAATAAAATTATAAAAGGGATTACAAGGACAAGCTCGAGTGATGCCTGACCTTCCAGCCTGCCGGTTAAATTATCTGAAATTTTTTTTATTTTACTTATTTCTGGCATAACTTTAAAATTAAAACTGTTTCCCATTTTTAAAATATGCATATAATTTTACTAATACCAGTTAACTCTCTAAATCATAGAAGCTATTTTTTCAAAAACCTTTGAAATAATTTCTATTATCATAGGCTTGCCTACTGCTATTAAAATAGCACTTATTATTGCTGCAATTACACAAACCAATGCATATTCAAGTGTTGATTGACCCTTTTTATCACGCGATCTAATTAAAATGTTTCTTAGTTTTAATTTAATTTTTTTCACCTCCCTTCGTTTGTAATAAAGTTGTTTTAAAATTTTTCACCTCCTTTTATAAAAGTGCCTATGTGCATATGCACATAGCCTTACTATTAATCTATCATAATTATGCTTTTGTGTAAATACATAATAATAATTTTTAGAATATTTTTCGCTACATCGTCTTTTCCTTTGCTTAAATTAATAATTGTATAATATATTT
>JAQVEM010000007.1:1709-26260 GCA_028697935.1 Actinomycetota bacterium | reverse complement strand
CTTGATATAAGAAGAATAATAAATATCCCCTGGTATAAGAAACTGGAAGCAGGGCCATCGATACATAAGTTTTATATTGATATAATCCTGTTCTTTAAGGCGGCATCTGTATATATAAAAGAAAAACCTGACATCATATACGGCCATCTTCATGAAGGAGCATTTATCGGGGGTCTAATAAAATATCTTATAACAGCAGGAAGAGTTCCTCTTGTCTTTGATGTCCAGGGAAGCCTTACCGCGGAGCTAGACACATTTAACTGGATAAAAGGCGGAAAGGTAATAAGGTGGTTTTTCCACACGCTGGAAAAATTTATCTGTAAGATGCCCGATTTCTTTATATGCAGCTCGGTATCAAATGGGGACATTATAAAAAACAAATTTAATGTAAGCCCTGATAAAGTGAGGGTTGTAATAGACGGGGTTCACACTGATTTTTTCAATCAGCCACCCAAAAAAAATCTAAGAGAAGAGCTGGGGATACCGGAGGATGCTCCTCTCGTAATTTTTACAGGAGCGCTCCTTGCTGCCAAAGGAATATGGAATCTCGTATCGGCTATACCACTGGTACTGAAAGAAAGGGAAAATACCCATTTTCTAATAGTCGGGTATCCTGTTGAAGAGGTGGCCGCAAAAGTAAAGGAACTGGGTGTAGAAAAAAATGTCCACTTTACAGGCATGGTAGATTATTTCAAGCTTCCTGACTATCTGCTTATCAGTGATATAGCAGTTGAACCAAAAGTTGATAAGGCCGGAGAGGCAAGCGGCAAGGTTATAAATTATATGGGAGCCGGCCTGCCGGTAGTTTGTTTTGAAGGGAAAAATAACAGAAGGTTTCTTGGAGATGGAGGCATTTACGCCCCGAATAACAGTGTAGAAAACCTTGCTGCTAAAATAATATGGGCAATCGATAATCCTGGTGAGGCAAAAAAACTTGGAGAGTTAAATAAAAAGAGAGTAGAAGAAGTATTTTCATGGAATAATAGCATAAAGGACACAGTCGCAGCTTTTGAGATGCTGGTCTCTAAGAAAACCCCCCGGGGAAGCTCACGAGTCAGGGTAATATTGTAAGAAAATATCTTTGCTGGTATCATAATTTGAAAAATAATGTTTGGAATTTAAAAATAGACCGGGAGGGATATTTTGATTGATGGAGTAAAAATAAAAAAACTAAAAGTAATACCAGATGAGAGAGGCAGGCTTATGGAGATGCTTCGCTCCGATGATGACCTTTTTATAAAGTTTGGCCAGGTTTATATGACAACGGCATATCCCGGCGTTGTCAAGGGATGGCATTATCACAAAAAACAGATAGATAATATGGTAGTTGTCAGGGGTATGATGAAAATTGTTTTATATGACAGCAGAAAAGATTCACCAACATATAAAGAGGTGAATGAATTCTTTATGGGTGTACATAATCCCATGCTTCTCCAGATTCCAAAATATGTTTACCATGGCTTTAAGTGTATTACGGATTATGAGGCAATATGTATAAACATTCCTACAGAACCTTATAATTACAGTGAACCTGATGAATTCAGAGTAGATCCGCACAGTCCTGAAATACCATATTGCTGGGATAGAAAAGACAGATAGCAAAAAACTGCCGTTGAGAGTGCTTATAGAGACGCAGAAAAATGGATATCAGAGAGTGTATCAAAGCTATTGAAAGAATGACAGACATGCAGGTAGTAAAGCTCCAGAAAACATAATAAAATGATTATTGTTGCATGGAGTTTATTAAGTTATTATTAGTTGACATAGATTTTAATAGACAAGTAATAGAAAATATAATAGAAAAAATATATAAAGAAAAGAATATAGAAAAAATATAGAATATAGTCAGGAGGATTAATTGGAAGAAAGAAGTTTTAAGACACTGCTTGTAACGGGTGGAGCAGGATTTATAGGCAGTAACTTTATTCACTACATTTTAAAAAAATATCCCGAATACAAAGTTATTAATCTTGATAAATTAACTTATGCAGGGAACCTTGAAAATCTAAAAGATGTTGAAGATAATCCAAATTATATGTTTATTCGTGGTGATATAGCCAACAAAAATATTATAGATAAAATCTTTGGTTCCCGGAAAATTGACGCAGTTATAAATTTTGCTGCTGAATCCCATGTAGACAGGTCAATAGAAGACCCGGGCGTATTTATTCAGACTGATATTTATGGCACCTATGTCCTCCTGGAAGCAGTTAGAAAATACAATAGTGATGTTTTTCTTCAAATAAGTACGGATGAAGTCTATGGATCAATAGAAAAAGGGTCGTTTAAAGAAGAAGACCCGCTAAAACCAAATAGTCCCTATTCAGCATCCAAAGCCGGAGCTGAAATGATAGTGCGGTCCTTTTATAAAACTTATGGTACCCCTGTTATTATCACAAGAACTACAAACAATTTTGGCCCCTATCAGTTTCCTGAAAAATTAATTCCTCTTTTTGTCACAAATCTTATTGATAACATAAAAGTTCCGCTTTACGGGGATGGTATGAACGTGAGAGACTGGATTTATGTAGAAGATAATTGCGTTGCACTTGATATCGTCCTGCACAAAGGGAAAACGGGTGAAGTTTATAATATTGGTGCAGGCAATGAAAAACCAAATATCTGGATAACTAAAAAGATAATTGAAATTCTGGGCAGGTCTGAAGATATGATAGAGCCTGTTACAGATAGACCGGGCCACGATCGCAGGTATTCTGTAGATTGTTCAAAAATAAGAAACGAATTCAACTGGAATACTACTTATGATTTTGAAGAAGCGCTTGAGAAGACGGTACACTGGTATATAAATAATGAAGACTGGTGGAGACCACTGATAAAACGTAAATATTTGTAATTTTTAAAAGCTGATTCTTTTAGACATGAAACATGCCAGGAACAATAAAAAAACCATGAAGCATGCAAGAGTTGTTGATAAGGGAATGAAGCATGCCAGGAAGCCGGAACCAGGAGAAAAAAGAAAAGCAACTGTTAAAAGAAAAACAGTGTTTACAATACTCGGAATCATTGCGCTGATTGCTATAGCTGTTGTTGTTGCTCTAAACTTCCAGCCAATTTATAAATTTATGGACAGAAACATAACTGCTCTGCTGGGATTTTTATCCAGTATAGGAAGTAAAAATAATGAGGTATCAGATAATAATATAGAGAAAGAGAATGATGGAGAATTAGTGAGTGGCGATGTAGATGACCCATCTAAGAAAGAGGAAGCTTCTTCTGACGAAGAGGATGATGATGAAGACGAAGATGAAAAGAATTCAAAAACACCTCCTTCAATAAAACTGGAAATATATGAAGGCCCCCTTTACTCAAGGGCAGGTGACGTATGCTATTATCGTGTTAAGGCTAATGTAACCGGTAGTCCCACACCGTCGATAACCTTTAGCAAAGATGACAGTCTCGGCTCACTGGGTCCGGGTAAAGCCCAGGTAAATATTTCAAGAGATAAAAAATATTATATCCTTACTGCTGTTGCAGAAAATACTGAAGGTAAAGCTTCAGATACCATGACACTTGTCTGGAATTGTAATGCAGGCCCAGAGATAAAAGGTATAACGCTTTCCAGCAGTACAGTATTTGTTGGAGAGAAATATGATATTTTTGTTGATGCTGTTGACCCGGATGGTGATGAATTATCATTTGAATGGAATGTGGCAGGAGGTACTATTGACGATAAAACAAAAAACCCGACTAAATGGAACGCTCCTGATAAACCCGGTGATTACAATATATCTGTATCAGTAAGTGATGTGAAAGGTAATATTTCTAATACATCAATAACCATTTATGTTGGGAAGGTAGTTGTAGAAACGCCCCAGGCATCTACTGAAACTCCTACTACGAAAGACATAGCAGTACCCAGAATAGATAGTGAGGGAGGTTATATTGAGTATGGTGGCAATAACGGAAGTAGTATTTATGCAGGAGATTCTGAAAATAATTTACCGTGTAGTGGGTTTGTTAGTTTTGATATCTCAGGGCTTAAAGGAGGCAAAGTGCAATCAGCAGCCCTCACTCTCAGGAGTGCAGGAATAAAAGGTGACCCTCTGTCTTTCTTTAAAAAGCTAAATATAAATGTTTTAAGCTGGGGAAAGAGGCCCATAAAACAGGACGATTTTAAAGCAGAGGGAATTTTTATTGCCAGTTATGACACACCTGATATAACCTGTAATGTTTCTGAACTAAAAGCCGAGCTCCAGAAGGCAATAGATTCAGGGAAATCAAGATTTCAGATAAGAATCCATTTTAGTGGCCCGTGGACCAATAATGATGGTAAGGAAGATGGGTGGGAATACTCCCAGAGTAATGTAAACCTGAAAGTAACTATAACAAAATAAAAAGAATTTAAAACCACTTAAAATAAAGTATCAATTATACCCCTTGTTGAAATCTTAGTTATTTATTAATTAATTATTAAGAAACACGTGAAATTAAGATTACATATACCTGCTTGACATTATAATAAAAATATGTAATTATTTCTTATATAATATTCTTAACAGAATTATAAAAATACATAGACCAGATTAGTAGCAATAAAATAATATATTTGTAGCAATGAAAAAGTATAAATTACACAAAAATTTTGCCACTCGTTTTTTCAGAAAAGTAGCTTTAAGCATGATTACGTGCTGTATTATGTCAGGGCTACTTTTTTTTGTTTCTTGTACTCCTTTAGATAATTCTCCAGAAGCTTCTGACGTTGATGGTAATTCTATCAGTAGCACTGAAGAAGAAACAACAGAAACAGAGGAAAATAATAATGAGAATCCTCCTGCTTCTGAAGAAACCATTGAAAATGAATCCGGTGATATTACCATAAATGTATATTATGCAGACGATATGGCACAGTATCTTGTAGGAGAAGCAAGAACTGTTTCATCGGAAAATAAATATGTTGACGCTCTGTATGAATTAATGAAACTTCCTGTTGACAGCAGTCTCGTCCGACTTATTCCAGAAACCACAAAAATAAATTCAGTAACTGTTGAAAACGGCCTTGCAAAAGTTGACCTATCAAAAGAATTTGTTGAAGACAGGTTTCAGGGTGATGCAGCTGATATTTTACTGATATATTCAATAGTCAATACATTAACTGAATTTCCTGAAATAAATTCTGTTTCTTTTTATATAGATGGAGAAAAACTGGATATTCTTGGTCAGCTTGCTATTGATGAGCCAATATTCAGAAGAAGTGATTTGATAAAAAAATAGAGGAGTAAGGTTCAATGAAAAAAATTATAAAATCATTGAAGCTTATTACGGTTTTTATAACTGTAATTGCTTTTTGTTTTACTTTCATTTATATACCTTCAGATAACAGTCTTTATGCTGCGAGCACAAAAATAAAGGTTTATATTGATGCGGGGCACGGTGGTAGTGACCCGGGTGCAATTGGATCTGACCTTAAGGAAAAAGATGCAAACCTTGATATTGCACTGAAGCTTAAATCCAAACTGGAGGCAAATGGATTTGAAGTGGTTATGACAAGAACAAATGATGCTTACTCAACTCTTGATGATAGAGTAAATAAAGCCAATAGCTCGGGTGCGGATATTTTCTTATCAATTCATAATAATGCAGCACTATCTAAATATGCCCATGGAACAGAGACTTACTGGTGCGCAAATGGAGTAAACGGCTCCAGCCAGTTTGCAAGCCTTGTTCAATCCAATCTTGTAAAACAGATAGGCAGGGCAAACCGCGGAGTAAAAACAGCAGATTTTAGAGTTATTAAATATACTAAAATGCCTGCAGCGCTTGTAGAGTGCGCCTTTGTTTCCAGTCCGGAAGAGGTCGAATTATTAAAAAATGCTAATTTCAGGGAGAAATGTGCAGTTGGTCTCTATAATGCTATAAAAGAATTTTCTAAAGGAATTAAAAAGAGCGGTGGAAGCAGCAGCGAGAGTAGCAGTGGTAACGAAACCGGCGGTTCCGGCAGTGTAACCACCAGCGGCAGGGAATTTTCAGAATTTACGGTAAATGTCCTTGAACCTGTAAATAATTCTGTAGTTAATGAAAACTTTAAAATAATTGGCTGGTCTGCAGATATAAAAAATAGTCCTCCTATTGAACTAAAAAAGGTTGAATTCTACAGAGGTCCGGAAAGAAATAAAAGTAACTTACTTGGAACTAACAAAAGCTTCCAGTATAACATACTTGGTTCAACTGGAATTATAAATGGTGGATGGGAAGAAACAATAGAAATAAGCATGCTCAATGAAGGCGAAAATATTATCTACGTTTATGCATATGATAAAAATGATAATTACAGTACTGCAAACGTTAAGGTAAATGTAGTAAAGAACGGTGATACTGTGCCAGAGGTGAATCACAATCCTGTTGCTAATCCGGGCGGGCCATATACCGGTAAAATAGGAGAAGTAGTTACCTTTGATGGCTCAGGCTCTCAGGATACCGATGGAAGCATATTAGAATATACCTGGGATTTTGGTGATGGTTCGATTGTGACTGGAAGCGAAGTCAGGCCGGTACATATCTATAATGAAGCTGGTGAATGTGCTATAAAACTTAAAGTTAAAGATAATAAAGGTGCATATTCAGCAGAAGTTGCAACAAGTGTTTCAATAACTAACGGAGAAGGACAGGGTGGTGAAGATGAGGAGGAGCCATCTGAAAGTGAGTTTGGACAGGTTTCAAATTCAACAAATGTAACCGGCTATATCGAGCTTACTGCTGATGATCTTGTAAGAATATTTGAGACAAGAAATTCAGATAAAGTAGAATGGGCAAGAAGAATTGCCCCGCTATACATAAAGTATGGAAAAATCTTTGATATAAGAGCTGATATTGCATGGGCTCAGATGTGCCATGAGACAGGATTTCTTAAATATAAAGGTGATGTAAAACCTGACCAGAATAACTTCTGCGGTCTGGGGGCAACCGGCGGAGGTGTTCCGGGTAACAGTTTTGATACAGAAGAGCTGGGTATAATTGCTCACTATGCGCATCTTGCATGGTATTATTACCCGAACCATATAAATAAATACTGTACAAATCAGTATGACCCGAGACACTCTGACACCCATCTGAGATATACCGGGAATAAAACTCTCAATCACTTGAATGGTAACTGGGCTCCTGGTGATAATTACACAGATAAGATAATAAATTTTGCTAATGAGATAATACAGGGAATTAATAATACCCCGCCTGCAAAAACAGTTGTAGCCAGTGCCGGAGAAGATAAGACTGCAGATGCAGGAAAAGAATTAACCTTTGACGCATCAAAGAGTACAGTTTCTCCTCTCTCTGATGGAGTTGTAATTACATATTCCTGGGATTGGAACGGGGACGGAACTTATGATGAAAATGTAGATAAACCTGTAATAAAACATACTTATAATAATGCCGGCACATACACAGTTACTCTAAAAGTTACTGCATTTGATAGTGTAACTTCAACTGATACTCTAACTGTTACAATAAATGAACCAAATAAGGCTCCTACTGCAAATCCGGGAGGACCATATACTGCTACAGCAGGAAAAGGGCTTACCCTTGATGGCTCTAAATCTTCAGATTCCGATGGGACTATAAAGGAATATATATGGGATTTTGGTGATAAAAGTACGGCTGGAAGCGGGGTAAAACCTTCTCACACCTACACAAATGCAGGCGAATATACAGTAAAGCTTACAGTTAAAGATGATAAAGGTGCTGCTTCGGCAGCTGTGACTACGAAGGTTACCGTAAAAGAAGAAATCGTAGAAGGTGAAGAGGAAAATAATGGGGAGGAAGATGAGACCCCGGAAGATGGCAAAGAAGAAGACGGAACTGCAGATAAAGAAGATATAATCGGAGAAAATAATCAGGAAAGTTCTGGTGGACAGGGAGGGAATACAGGTAGCGGGCAGAATAATAATACCCCACCTGCAAAAACAGTTGTAGCCAGTGCCGGAGAAGATAAGACTGCAGATGCAGGAAAAGAATTAACCTTTGACGCATCAAAGAGTACAGTTTCTCCTCTCTCTGATGGAGTTGTAATTACATATTCCTGGGATTGGAACGGGGACGGAACTTATGATGAAAATGTAGATAAACCTGTAATAAAACATACTTATAATAATGCCGGCACATACACAGTTACTCTAAAAGTTACTGCATTTGATAGTGTAACTTCAACTGATACTCTAACTGTTACAATAAATGAACCAAATAAGGCTCCTACTGCAAATCCGGGAGGACCATATACTGCTACAGCAGGAAAAGGGCTTACCCTTGATGGCTCTAAATCTTCAGACTCCGATGGGACTATAAAGGAATATATATGGGATTTTGGTGACGGCAGCAAGACTGGAAGCGGGGTAAAACCTGTTCATACTTATACAAAAGCAGGCGATTATACAGTAAAGCTTACAGTTAAAGATGATAAAGGTGCTGCTTCAGCAGCTGTAACAACGAAGGTTACCGTAGAAAAAGCATATCCTGTTAACACTTCGCCTATAACTAATAAAACAAATGTTGTAGGCTATACGGAAGTAACTGTTGAACAGCTGGTTAAAATATTTAAGAATAAGAGTCTGAGTTCTGATGTGATAAAAAGGGCAGAGAGAATTGCTCCGCTATACATAAAATATGGAAAAATCTTTAATATCAGAGCGGATATTGCATGGGCAATGATGTGTCATGAGACAGGATTTCTAACCTATGGAGGCATTGTCCCGGCAAACGCCAATAATTTCTGTGGATTAGGTGCAACAGGTGGGAAGGATGAGAAAGGTAATTATCTGTATAATACATTTGCTACAGAGGAGCTCGGAGTAATTGCACAGTATGCGCATCTTGCGTGGTACTATTATCCCAAACATATAAATGATGAGTATTGTAGTATAAAATATGACCCGAGACATTCTAACTCTGAAACCCATTCCATGTATGGAAGAGATATAACACTCGGATATTTAAATGGTAGATGGGCACCTGGTCCTAAATACACAGACAAGATAATAAAATTTGCCAATCAGATTTATGGGTTCTAGGCCGGGTATTTGAAGTAAATCGTAGATACTTGATTTGCACAGGGAAGTTATAAATATTTTAAAACCCCGGATAACTAAAAATTCCTGGATAATTTAAAATCTCTGTCTCTATATAGTTATTGTTGCCTTCTTAAATCTAATTTTATAATTTGCCTTTGTTAAGGGCAAATAAATTAAATGTCAGATAAGGGAAGGGGGGAATTTAACTTGCATAAAAATTTACCCGGAAGTTAGCTGGTATTTAATTGACAATATTGGTGATGTAATTAAAATATATTAAAATACTATTAAAATACATTATTTTTTAAATCTCGGAGATTTTCAGATGTTTACTGATATTCATACACATATTCTTCCTGGGGTAGACGATGGTTGTAAAAACCTATCAGAATCCTTAGAACTTATTAAATCCGAGCTGGAAAATGATGTAAAAAAAATAGTGCTGACCCCTCATTTTAATTGTGATGGTGACAATTTTTTAAATAGAGAAACTTTTCTGGCAAAAATTAAGGAATTAAAATCCTGTGTTAAGAAAAATAATATAGAGATAGATATCTTTCCTGGCATGGAAATTAAAGCCTCTTTTAAAATACTTGATTTTTTAAATAATAAGGATTATCTCTTAACTTTATCAGGCAAGAAAAAATATATCTTAATAGAACTTCCTTTCACCCATCTCCCTTATGACTTAATTGAATTATTATTCAAGATAAAACTTTATGGTCTTATTCCAATCCTTGCCCATCCTGAACGAAATGAGGTTATAAGAAAAGAACTGAATTTTTTAAGAAAAATAAAAGATGAAGGTTCGCTAATACAGGTAAATAACAGCAGTCTTATAAAAAGAAGCCATCCGGAATCATATAAGTGTGCTGTAAAAATGCTAAAGGTGGGCATTGTTGATGTAATTGCTTCTGATTGTCATTATATGGAAGGAAGATTTTCAAACTTTGAAATAGCTTATAATACCTTAAAAAAAATAGCCGGCAGAGATGAAGCTAATAGGATTGCTATTGTAAATCCCGATAAAATATTAAAGAATGAGGATATCTTATAAATTATTATAAATGAGGATATGTTATAAAGCATAGCCGGTATAACCTGTAATTAATAAATAGATTGTAGCAGTCATAGTGTAAGAAGCATAAGTGTAAGAAGTATAATTATAAGAAGAGTAAGTATAAGAAGCTGGTTGTGAGAAAAAGAAAAAGAAAATTATTTAAAAATATACTTGTTATCCTGGTTGTAATAGTTGCACTGGGAATTATTGTATTTTTATCATACAGGCTATTTTTTAACAGAGAAGAAAAATTAGGGGAAGATACTTTTATACTGGCTATTCTGGAAAAAGACGAAGAAAACATCGAGCATATAAACAATTTATTTTTAGTTGATATTTTGGATGAAAAAGATAAAAAAATACAGATAATTTCTATCCCCCCTGATTTAAAATGTAAAGTGCCCGGTGTGTCCATAGATGAAGTTGGAGAATTATACCCCTTTGGCGGTGGAAGTCTGATAACTGACTGTATTGCTTCAAAAACAGGTTTAAATACAGGCTATTATATAATCATAACTGAAAGTTATTTTAAGAATCTTCTTGATGAAGTTGCACCTCTAAAAGTCTCCTTTGTTGAAAATATCAGCACAGATGAATTTGATTTTATAAAGGGTGAATCTACGTTAGCTGCCGACGGGATAGAATTTCTTTTAAACCACGATTACAGCGATAATTATTACAAGGAAGCTATGGAGAGTAAGCTTTATATTATAAAGGAATTTTTTTCAGGCTTAAGGAATAAAAAAATAGAGTTAATAAGCCTGCGGGATTCGGGTGCAGATTCAGGTGCTGGTTTAGATGCAGATTTAAGTGAGGAGGGCGCAAATAAGGATATGAGTATTAAGGATGTAAATGTAGAGACAAATATTTCCACCTCTTATATCAATCTTTTAAACTCATATTTTCTGGACCCCTCAACCTCATTTTATTATATGTGGCTTGATAAAGATTGCTTTGAGGGGGCTAATGGGGCAAGCGACGAAGCTAAAGAAGAATTAGAAAAAATAATTTTAGAAAATAATTACCTTGATATGAAGCCGGAAGGGATAAAACGATATTTTGAGGAAATCCCCGGGGGAAAAGAGGGTGGGCCTTCCGGAGAAGATGGGGAAGGCGTCGAAACTTCCGGCGAGGAAGTTATTAAAGAACCGGCTGGAGAAAAGGAAACGTCTGAAGAGTTGCCGGCTAAAGAGGACCTGAAAATCCAGATATTAAATGGAAACTATATTCCCGGCAGCGCCACTGCAACTTCTTTAAAGCTCGAGGAGATAGGTTATAAGAATTTTGAAATTGGAAATGTTGAAGGAGGAGCGGTATATAATAACACCACTGTTTATTTCAAAAGTGGCCTTGATGATTTTGCAAATGAAATCGGACAGCGTCTTAATATAGACAGTTCTTTTATAAAGAATTTTGAGGATGAGAGCGCCAGTGAGTCTGATATATTAATAATAGTAGGATTAGATTATAGAGAGGAGTAAATATATGGAGGAGAAAAAAACACAGTCTGATGAAATTGAAATAGACTTAAGAGAGTATATGTCTATTTTAGCTAAAGGAAAGTGGGTCATAATTCTATGTACTTTTTTAGCAATAGTAGTCGGGCTGTTCCTTGTATTTACTCTTAAACCGGTATATGAGGCCAGTGCAAAGGTATTGATTGTGGAAAAAAGTTTGGCCGGTGAATTATTTGGAGAATATAATCCGGAGTACAGTACCAGCAGTGAAGTAAATTTCCAGACCCAGATGGAGATGCTTAACTCCCGGCAGTTTAAAGAAGAGGTAATTAAAAAATTATCTCTTAAGGTAAAACCTGATGAACTTGAAGAAAAAATAAATGTCAGCAGAGTTGGCAACACAAAGGTTATAGAGATAACTGTTCAGGATAATGACCCTCAGCTTGCTAGTGACATTGCCAATACACTGGCTCAGGTTTACATAGACTGGAGTACGGAAACTTACCAGCAGAGCCTAAAAACAGTTTTAGAAGAAATAAATGTGAAACTCGAAGATTCAAAGCAAAAGCTTGATAGCATCTCTGCTGAAATCTCTAATCTTGAGGGCAGTGGTAGAGAAGTTCCTGAAAGCTTAAGAAAAGAACTTGAGATGAATTCTGAGCTGTATGTCATGCTGTCCGAAAAATATGAGAACCTTAGAATAAATGAGGCTATGGGAGAGTCGGCAGCAAAAATAACAGAAACTGCGGTTGTTCCAGAAGAGCCAGTAAAACCAAATAAGAAAATAATACTAATTTCGGCTCTGCTAATAGGTCTGATTTTAGGTTGTGGAATTGTTCTTACAAAAGAATTTCTGGATAATACGATAAAAACAACTTCTGATGTTAAAAAGTATTATGGCTTAAATGTCATATCACGGATTGCATACGATAAGGCTTATGATATAGATAAAAGGGAGCTTGTAATATTAAAAGACCCTGATTCACAGGTTTCTGAATCTATTAAAGAATTAAGAACAAACTTAAGTTATTTTAATGTAGATAGGAGAATAAAAACAATAGGCATCACCAGCGCACAACTCGAAGAGGGTAAAACTTTCATATCCGCAAACCTTGCGGTAGCCCTTGCTCAGTCCGGTATAAAAACGCTTCTGCTTAATGCAGACCTCAGAAATCCGGTCATACATAAATATTTTGGATATAATAATATATCCGGGATTACTTCAGTTTTAACCGGGCATTCAAGATTATCTGACGAAGTAATGCCGACAAAGGTAAAAAATCTATCTTTTCTTTCAAGTGGGCCGGTGCCCCCCAATCCTGCTGAATTGCTGGAATCTGAGATGATGGGCAAGATGCTCGATACTTTATCGGAAAAGTATGATTATATAATTATTGATACACCTCCTATTGTTCCGGTTACAGACCTTATAGCCCTGGCTAAAAAGATTGATTCAATACTGGTGGTGGTAAGGGTGGGAAAAGTTACAAGGGCAACTGCCATGGAAGCATCAGAAAAAATAAAGGTTGTACGAAATAAGGTTTTAGGAGCAGTGCTGAATGGAGTAATCAGGAAAGGTGGTTATTACTATTACTATAAGTAGACTGTTGGGTTTTTAAGAATATTGCTTATTTGTATTAAGTTTTTTACTATATTGATAATATTTCAGTTGATAACCTAGAAATTTTTTGAAAAGATAAAAAATTATTCTGAATAAATTTAACTTTATATTAGAAGTAAACCTAACGTAAAATAAGGAATAATAAGTGTAGGAATATATTAATAATTATCCTAGTTTTGGGCATAATAATTGAAGTTATAGTTCCATTTTTAGTTAAATTTTTAAAAATAAAAGTAGTAACTTAGCTTTGGTGATGTTTTTTAAAAAAATAAAAGGTATAAAAGGAATATTTAAAAACCTATCTACTTCTGGGGGAAGTCTCTCATCAAAAGCAGTAAAAGGTGGCTTTTGGGTTTTTTCCTTAAGAATTATTGATAGGATATTTCAACTTATAAGAACTATTGTATTAGCAAGGCTTTTATCTCCTGATGACTTCGGCCTTTTTGGCATTGCACTTTTAGTATTATCTATGCTTGAAACTTTTACAGAAACTGGTTTTCAGCATGCTCTTATCCAAAAGAAAGGAGAAACAAGAAGTTATTTAGATACTGCCTGGACAATTGGGCTGATCAGGGGATTTACTATAGCAGCTATAGTATTTTTTTTAGCAAAACCTGCTTCTATTTTTTTTGATGCTCCTGGCGCTGAACCAATTTTAAAAGTTATTGGGGCTTCAATAATAATACAAAGCTTAACTAATATAGCAGTTTTATATTTTCAAAAGGAACTTGAATTTCAAAAATATTTTAAATACCAGTTTACAGGTACAATTGTAGATATGGTTGTTTCAATAACCTCAGCCGTGCTTCTAAAAAGTGTATGGGCTTTAGTTTTTGGGCTCTTAGCAGGAAACCTAGTAAGATGTATAATGTCTTATGTAATTGAATCTTATAAGCCAAAAATAAGATTTAATGTTAGCCAGGCAAAGGAGCTTTTTAACTTTGGGAAGTGGGTTTTGGGTTCAAGTATACTTGTTTTTTTAATTACTCAAGGTGATGATATTTTAGTGGGGAAATTGCTCGGTGCTACAGTGCTTGGATTTTATCAGATGGCTTATAGAATATCTAACCTACCAGCAACAGAAATAACTCATGTAATCTCAAAAATTAGTTTTCCTATGTACTCAAAGTTGCATGACGAACCTACTGAATTAAGGAAAGCTTATATAAATATGTTAAAACTTATATCATTTATATCCTTTTTAATAACAGGTCTGATTTTAGCTTTGAGTACTGAATTTACTAAATTGTTCTTGGGAGAGAATTGGTTACCTATTGTTCCAGCAATACAAATTTTAGCTTTAGCTGGTTTGTCGAGGTCAATAGCTGCAATAAGTGGTCCTGTATTTTACGGAGTAGGTAAACCCAAAATAGACACTATTTTTCAAATAATCCGGTTAGTAATACTTATAATATTTATTTACCCATTTACAGTTAAATGGGGAATAACAGGAGCATCATTTGCAGTTTTACTTAGTATTTTTATTTCAAACATTGGATTTAGTATAGGTGTTATAAAAATTACAAAATGCGATATTAATACTTTTGCAAAAAATATACTAATACCGCTGGTAAGTGTTTTAATTACAATCTCTCCTATTATTTATTTGAAAAATATAATTTACGTTGGATTTTTGGAATTTTTTTTGCTATTAATTTTAGCAGTTTTTATATATTTAATTTTATCATTTGTTTGTGATAAGTTTTTCAAATATGGCATTTGGAAATTAATTAAAAATTGTTTTGGGGTATTAGAAATTTAATATCCCTTTTAAAGGTGTAATGTCAATTAAGGTAGAATAAGATGAGAGACTATAAAGTAAAATACTATTATAATGGAAGTGTTGCCTGTACTTATTTAAAAGATAGAGTAAATGAAGTCAAGTGGCAGCTTGAACAATCTATTGTCAGGGATTTGGTAGATAGATATATGAAAAAGGGTGAAATAGTTTTGGATGTTCCATTCGGAACCGGAAGATTTGCATATTATTATATTAAAAGGGGCTTAAAGATTTATGGTTTGGATATTTCTAATGACATGTTGAATGAAGCAAGAAAATATTTAGGCAACTATTCTTCCTCAGTAAATTTTATAAATGCTGATGCTGAAAAAATTCCACTTTCCAATAATTCAGTTGACTATCTTGTTTGTGTTCGATTACTTAATTGGATTCCAATAGAAGATATTGAAAAATTTTTATTAGAGTTTAAGAGAGTTACGAGATCTAAAATAATTTTACATATACGTGTAAGAAATTTTTCGGGCTCATTGTGGAGAGGAATAAAAACTTTAAAAAGGGAACCAGTTTTCTTTATTAAAGATTTAGTAAAATACATTTTTAAAAAATTATTTAATATACATATAAAGCATAATGAGAGAGGAAAGAAGAAGCTTCCAGAACATTCGCTTATAATTCATGGGAAAAAACAAATTTTTGAACTGTTAAGTAAACTTGAACTTAACATAGTTGAAGAAATTACAGTCGAGGAGTATGGTTCTAATCCAAAATGGATTTTTTGCCCTCTCCAATTTTATGTTTTAACAAAAAATATTGAGAAATAGTTAAAAAAGAGTAATTTGTTCTTATGGCAAGTCATATTGAGTTTATTGGTGTTCCTGGCTCAGGTAAAACTACTATGTATCATAAGCTAGTTGTCCTTTTGAATAAAGAAGGAATAAAAGCAAGAACTTTTAATAAAGCTTTATTTCTGTGCTGCATTAGAAGTATCTTAAGTCGTAAGAGTTTTAAGGACTTTTTAAAAGTGCTACTCTACTTTATAGGAAATATTTTTTTCCGTTCAGTCTCTAAGTTCTCAAATGTACAAATTGATGCGTACAATGAATTTTTATTGGCAAACAGTACACTTATCGATTTTATAGCTAAAGTTGTTAATAATAAAAAAATAGATCTTAAAGAAAAATTATTAATAATGAAATGGTTTTTTAATGAATTTTCAGGATATCAATTAATAAGTAGATATCTTAGAAAAGATGAAATTTTAGTCTTTGATGAGGGTTTTTGCCATAGAGCTATAGCAATCTGGGGGCGCAATGAAAGCAGTAAGATAGAAAAAGATGAATTAGACATTTATCTCAATCTTATTCCTTTACCGGATGTAATTTTAATTATTAATTCGGAGGTGGAAGAATGTGAAAGAAGGTTGAGTGAGAGAAAATATCCACCAATTTTAAAAGATTTAAATTATGAGGAAAGAATTGGTAAGTTAAGATTTATAGAAAAGCTTGTTCCTTATATCACATATATTATTGAAAAAAAAGGAACTAAATTACTTTATATAAATAACTGTAAAAAAAGCAAGCCATCTTTCCCTACAGATGCTATAAATGCTGTTAAAAAAATTATTTCTGATAGTGATGATTATTTTTAATTTTAAAATGTTGAAATTGACAAATAAAAAATGAATATACAGATAGACACAAATAATTACTTTAAATCTGATTATGATACTAAAGAAAGATTTATTAGTTACTGGTATCAGATCAATGAAATAATATCTTTAAAGCCTGCAAGTATTTTAGAGATAGGAGTTGGTAACAGTTTTGTTTCCAATTACCTGAAAAAAAAAGGTTTCGAAGTTACTACTTTAGATATTGAACCTGGATTAAAACCAGATATAGTAGGTTCAGTTTTATCAATACCATTTTCTCCAAATTCGTTTGATGTTGTTGCCTGTTATGAAGTTCTTGAGCATTTACCTTATAAGAATTTTAGCAAAGCTCTGGCAGAAATATACAGAGTTTGTAAGAATTACGCTATAATTTCTTTGCCAGACAGAAGGAGAGTGTATCGATTTAATCTGCAAATACCAAGGTTAGGCGAAGTAAAAAAACTGATTCCCTTACCTGGAGTAAGAAAGATTCATGATCAACATTATTGGGAAATTGGGGGAGAAATTAAATTTAGTATGATCTTGTCTGAAATAAATAGGAGGGGTTTTATAATCAAAAAAAATTATCGTATTTTTGAACATCCTTACCACAGGTTTATAATTGCAGAGAAGAATAGAAGAAAAGTGTGCTAAAATACCTCTCTTGTAGAGGCCTAAATTTTTTAAAATTTTAAAATCTTTATTAAGTATGAAATGAGACATTAACATAAGATTACTTTTAGGATGTGTTGCTGTGAAACGTTTTTTATATTTTATTTTTCTGGTAGTTTTATGTTTAACAATTGATTTTGATATTCGTCCAAGCCAGCATTATAATTACCTGATTAATTTCTGGAAGGTAGGTAATTTTGATTTTTCTTTACTTGACGTATTCTTTTTATTATTTCTTATATCTTCATTCTTTATGTTTGCTCCAAGATTTCTACATAAGGATTCATTCCAACGGCCTTTACACTTGGGGTTTATCTGGTTTATTCTTCTTGGTATATTATTGCCTTTTCTGATAGGTATATATAGGGTTTATACAGAAGGTACTCAAAGCTTTTCAAGCATATTTTCTGAACTTAGGCCTATGGTTTATTATTTACTTTACTTTCCATTGTATTATTTAATTGAATCAAAGGACGATATTAATAATTTATTAAAATTTTTTCTTTTGTTTATAGTGATTCTTTCTATAGAAGAATTATTTGCTATAGTACCATATGGTTTTTCTATTTCCATGGCTGAACTTAGAAGATTAAGATATATGAATTATTTTACAATAAGATATGAACTTTATTTTTTGCCATTAGGTATAATGGGATTTCTTCTCTATTTTATAAATATAAAATCACTTTTAGGAAAGTTATTTTCATTATTAGGAATCTTTTTAATGTTAATTGTCGCTATTTTTACTGCCACACGTGCACTATTGTTTTTTACATTATTTGGTTTACTTATATCATACTTGTTAATTAGAAGAGAGGAAACTTTTCCAAAATCTATAAAATATGGTGAACCTATATTAGTTATGTCTATTGTGGTGTTTTTTTTAATCATTTTGATTTTGGGAAAAGGGAGTTTTTTATATTCATATTTCAAAGATATAGCAGAAATTACATCATTACAGGATTCGTCTCTTATCTATCGGTTAAAAGAGTCGAAGGAGATATTTAGAAAAATCTGTTTATCGCCATTATTTGGATATGGCTTTGCAAAGGAAGTGTATATTCCAATGATAGGCTTCTCGCATTCAAATTTTCATAATGTTTATTTAAACATTGCATTAAAAGCTGGAATTATTGGTCTAGGGTCTTTTTTATTTGTTCTTTTTAAAACGCTAAAATTGCTTTGGAATTCATATTCAAAATCTCTTGACCCTTTTCTTTCACAGGTATCGGCTATGCTATTTGTATTTTTAATTATTTTGTCAATTTATGGTATGCTTGTAAATACTTTTATGGCAAATAAAGTAACTTTTATTGTAGTAATAATTTTTGTTCTTTCGGAAAGGATTAATTTTTTGATAAAAAATAATAAACCGGAATATGGTTCAATAAATGAATAAGCGTAAATCTTTAGTGATTTTTTTAACAAATGAGTCATTAATTTCTCCAATCGTATATTTTCAAGGATTACCACAGATAAAAGCTCTTGCTAAGAAAGGTATACCATATTATGTTTTTTCTGTTGAGAGAGATGATAACCTAAATATAAGAATAACTGAAATGGAATTGAATAAGATTGGTATAAAATGGTTTAAATTTAAAAGAAGGAACTTTCACTTTATTTCTTGGATTGTTCTTCTTAATATCGAATTTTGTATGAAAGCTTTTCTTTTATCATTGTTTGGCAATAAAATTATTTGGCATGTTAGAAGCTATCCTATATATCCTACTGCACTTTTATTTAAGTGGTTATTTGGTTCAAAAATCATTTTTGATATGAGGGGTCTTTATGTTGATGAATTAGTAGAGATTGGTAGATTGACTAATAAAAAGATATATAAATTTATGAAATGGTTTGAGAAAATAGCATTAGAGAGTGCTAACGAAATAGTTGTTGTTTCAAAATGTTTTAAGTTGCATTTAGAAGAACGTGTCCGGAAAAGGGAAATTAAACTAGATTTTAATAAAATACATGTCATTCCAAACTGTGTTGACCTTAGCCATTTCTATATTGATGTGGAAAAAAGAAAACTTTTGAGAGAAGTGAATGGCATAAATAATCGATTGGTATTTATCTACTCTGGGTCACTACAATCATGGCAGATGATTAATGAGATGTTCGAATTTTTCTTTAATATTTATAAATATGCACCCCATAGTATTTTTTTATTTTTAACATATGAAAACTTGATAGGTATAAAAAACCTATCAAAACTATATGGCATACCCGAAGAATCTATAAAAGTAAAGTCGGTTTCTCCTGAAGATATGGCTGATTGGTTAATAATGGGAGATTGTGGAATTGTTTTTAGAAAACCTTCTATTATTACAAAAGTTTCATGCCCGATAAAGTTCGCTCAATACCTGGCGTGTGGCTTACCGGTCATTACAAATAAAGGGGTTGGTGACTTAGAAGAGATTATTAAGAAGTATGATGTAGGTAAAATTATTGATATACAAAATAGAAATGAGCGTATATTAGCTGCAAAGAATATAGTTGATTATTTATATAGTAACATAGATAAAATAAGAAGTAAATGTAGAGTAGCTGCAGAAAAAGAGTTTGGAATTGATATGTCAATTTCTTCATATTACAATATTTTAGAAAAATATTTGGGTAAATAATTATGAACATAAAAAAAGATTATTCTATCAGCGTCTTGTTTATTGTTCCATATCCAGTAGAAGAACCGGTCACGAGGTTCAGAGTAGTTCAGTATTTTAATTATTTTGAGGAATCTAAAATTTTACCAAAAATTCGGCCCTTTTTCTCTGCAAGACTTTTTAAAATAAAGAATAAACATGGGGTATTAAAGACAATAGAAAAACTTTTTCTTTTTGCTTGGGCATGTTTCAGAAGATTTTTAGATTTGTTAATAGTAGGTAGATATGATGTTGTATATATATCAAAAGAAGCATTTCCCTTAGGTCCACCATTTATAGAAAGAATAATCAAGATATTAAATCCTAATATAATATTTGATTTTGATGATGCTATTTTTGCTTATGCGAAAGATGAATGGCGTAATATATGGATTGATAAAAATAGAGTTGCAAAAATAATAAAGATGTCTTCGTTTGTGATAGTTGGTAATCAATATTTAGCAAATTTTGCATATAAATATAATAAAAATGTCAAAGTAATTTTAACGCCAATTGATGTAAAAAAATATAAACCTTTATATAAAAAAAATCATAAGAATATTATTATCGGATGGATTGGTACATGGTCGAATGTTAAATATTTATATATGCTAAAAAATGTTTTCGAAATTTTATCAAAGAAATATAATTTTACTCTAAAGATTGTAGGCCCTGATAATATTTTTAATATTAAATTTAATGGAGTAAAAATTGAGTATAAATTATGGTCTTTAAATGATGAAGTTAAAGACCTCCAAAGTTTTGATATTGGAATTATGCCATTAGAAAATACTGAATGGGAGAAAGGAAAATGTGGATTCAAAATAATACAATATATGTCAGTAGGAATACCATCTATTGCTTCTCCAGTTGGAATAAATAAAAAAATAATAAAAAATTATGAAAATGGTTTTTTAGCGGAAAAGGAAAGTGAATGGATTGAAAAACTTTCATTTCTTATAGAAGATTCTAAGTTAAGAAATAATATAGGATTAAAAGCAAGAAAACTTGCCGAAAAATATTACTCTGTTTCAGTAGTGGCGCCAAAATTGGTGAAAGTGATAAAAAGTGTTGGTGGGAATTAAAACAAATTTTAAGACTATGATAAAGAAAATAATGAATGATGAGTTATTTAGACAAAATTAGATATAAATCACGATTGAAAAAATTCAATCAGCTATTAACCCTTTTAAAGCCAACATCTTCTGATAAGATTCTTGAAGTTGGAGTTGCAGATAAAGAATATTCATCAGTAGATAACTTTCTTATTAAATCTTATCCATATAAGAGAAATATTACAGCGCTTGGCCTTGGTAACCTTTCGGAATTTAGGAAAAATTACCCTGATATTTCGGTTGTTAGTTATGACGGCAGAGTATTTCCATTTAATGATAAGAAGTTTGACATTGCACATGCGAATGCAGTTATAGAACATGTAGGTTCTTACAAGTCACAGGAAGCATTTCTTAAGGAAATTATCAGGGTATCAAAACGTGGGATGATAACAACACCAAATAAATACTTTCCTATTGAATTGCATACAAAAACTCCATTATTGCATTATCTAGGTAAAGAGAAATTTGATAAGTTTCTCAGAAATACTGGGAGAGGATGGGCATCAGGGGAATATATGTATTTGTTAAGCATGAAGGATCTGGAGTTGCTTATAAAAAGAACAGGTTTAGTAAATTATAAGATAATTAAAAATTATTTTTTTGGTTTTGTGGCAACTTTTTCGCTGATCTGGTATGGAGAATAAGAAGAATATATGGTATCTACTAATTGAAAAGAGTAAAAATTTAGTATTAAAAAAATTGCATTTTTAATTTTTTTAATAGTGCAGTTGTGGCACTAAAGGAAGTGAGCATTATAAAAAGTAAGGAATAGAAATGGAAATTTATTGTCATAAAGCAATTAAGAATAAAGAAAGGTAGATTTATGCAGAAGATTCTTATTTTTGGTGGTAATGGGCAGCTGGGTAACGATTTTAAAAAGTATATACCGGATAAATATTATTCCAAAGGTTTTGACCGTGATATTGTAGATATAAGAAATTATCTGGAAGTTGAGAATATTTTTAAAGAGTATAATCCTGATTTTGTTTTTAATTTTGCTGCAATTACGGATGTAGATTATTGTGAAGAGCATCCTTCCGAAGCTTATGAAACCAATACAATGGGTACTAAAAATATAGCAATATGTTGTAAAAAATATGGAAGTACATTAATTTTTATCAGCACGGGAGCTGTATTTTCAGGAGGGAAAGGGAAGCCATATATAGAAACTGACAAAAGAGGGCCTATTAATGTTTATGGAAAAACAAAAAAAGAAGCAGAGGACATAATATTAAAAACACTTACAAAGTTTTTTATTGTTAGATGTGGCTGGCTTTTTGGAGGATTTACTAAGGATAAAAAATTTGTAAGGAAAATTGCGGATAAATTGTTAGAAGAAGAAGAAGAGATATGTGTAGTTAATGATAAATATGGCTCTCCAACATATACGGCAGATTTTTCAGAAGGTCTTTTAAAAATTATTGAATTCAATAATTATGGCGTATATCATATGGTAAATGAAGGGTATTGTAGCAGGTATGAATGTGCCAGGGAGATTAAAAAAATATTAAAATCTAATTGTAAGATAATTCCGGTAAGTTCGGAGAATTTTAAATTAAAGGCTAAGAGGCCAACTATGGAGGCGATTGAGAATTATAATCTAAATAATTCAGGTTATTTTAAAATGAGAAAATGGGAAGTTGCCTTAAATGATTATTTGAAGAATTATTTAAAGTATAAAAATGGCAGACAGTAAAGACAGTAAATATAAAAAGATAAAAGTATCTATGTTAGGTATAAGAGGAATACCACCGAGATATGGTGGGCTCGAGACGTGTGCAGATGAATTATGTAAAAGACTATGCCCTGACTATATTGAGGCAGTTGTTTTTTGCAGAAAACACAATATTAGAGATAAAAATTTAAAAGAGTATCATGGTGCTTCTTTAGTTCACCTTCCATCAATTAATACAAAAACTTTAGACACAATTACACATTCATTTTTATCTATCCTTTATATTATGTTACATAAAACCTCAAGGATTATACATATTTATGGCGTAGGCAGTTTTATATTATTTCCTTTACTTTTTTTTTATAAAAAGAAAGTAATTGTGTCTGCTGATGGCGCTGATTGGGAAAGAAAAAAATGGAATAGAATCATAAAATTTCTTTTAAAGAAGGGTGCTTCATTTGCAGTAAAATTTGCAGATATAGTAGTAGTTGATTCGCCAGTTGTGGAAAATTTATACAAAAAGGAGTTTCCAGATTATATAGAAAAAATTAAATATATTCCTTACGGAGCTAATATTGAGGAAATAGATGAAGATGAAAGAGTATTAAAAAAATATGGTATTGAAAAAGATAGATATATTTTATTTGTGGGCAGACTAAGCCCTGAAAAAGGCGTTCATTATCTAATTGATGCATTTATAGGGATAAAAACCAATTTAAATCTGGTTATAGTAGGTGATAGTGAATATCATAAAGAATATATTAAAGAATTAAAAAATAAAAGTGATAGTAGAGTTATATTTACTGGCTATATATATGGGGAAGAGTTTAAAAAAATTGTAAGAAGCTGCTTATTTTATATTCAACCATCAGAGCTGGAAGGAACTTCTCCTATGATATTAACTGCAATGGGCTATGGAAAATGCGTAATTGTTAACGGGATTCCGGAAAATATTTCAACAATTGGTGATGCTGGAATATATTTTGAAAAAAACAATGTAGAAGATTTAAGGGCCAAAATGGAATTATTATTAAGTAATAAAAGTCTTATTAAAAGTTATGGAAATAAAGCACTAAAAAGAATAAAAGAAAATTATAGCTGGGATGTAGTAGCAAATGAATATCTAAAATTATATAAAGAACTTTATCGTAAGTTAGAATTTAAAGATTAAAATTATGGCTTTAAAATTTCTAAAGAATCTTCCAAGAAGAAAAAAGAAACTGTTATACGGAGCGGCATTAGTTATAAATGATGCTGTTTTTTTAGCTCTGGCTTTTTTCCTATCGTATTATCTAAGATTTTATACAACTTTATTTAGTTTTGTAGAGTCAATGCCATCTTATACTATTAATATCAACTATGCTTATTACTCAACTGTATTTATTGTCATGAACCTGATATTTTTTGGTTTATATAAGTTATATAACTGGGACCAGTTATACAGTGGTTCAGGATATTATTTTAGAATATTTAAGGCAATAAGCATAAATATAATAGCAATTATTGTTCTTGGATATCTGATTCAAACCTTTTCTTTTTCAAGAATCTGGATAGGTTTGCTATATATATTCAGTTTAACTTTTATTTTCTCGAGCAGAGCTGTAATTAATATACTGACCTGTAAATTAATAAAGAGGCTGGGTCTATCTTCAAAATCACTGATTATAGGAATAGGAGAAGATGCAAGAAGGATTGAAGATAGCCTTAAAAAATGTAAAACTGAAAATTTTGAAATAGCCGGTTATGTAGAAAAAAGGCAGAGAGTTAAAAAAGATAAGAACTATGCTGAAAGTTTTAATATTGTTGGATATCTGGAAGATTTAAGAGATGTGGTACTAAAAAATAATGTTCAAAAAGTAATAATCTCGAGTAGAGAATACAGGTATGATGAAATACTTGC